>CANQKL010000077.1 GCA_947624455.1 uncultured Clostridia bacterium | reverse complement strand
GCTTAAAGAATTTATTGACTGCGGCCCCGCACTGGTGGCGGTGTTGGATGGGGAGATAGACCAAAGCTCGGCGGGAGCTATGAGAGAAAAAATAGATATTGAATTTGAACTCAGCCGTAAACGCCATTTAGTCCTCGATCTTACCGGCGTAAGCTTTATGGATTCGGCGGGCATAGGACTGATAATAGGCAGATGGAAAAACGTAACATCCCTGGGCGGCAAGCTTGCCCTTGCCGCAAGCGGACAAAAGCTGAAAAAAATTCTTGAGCTGGGCGGAGTCACCAGGTTGGTGAGCGTATGGCCCGACTACAGGAAGGCTGTGGAGGAGTGCATGAGATGAACAACTATCTTAAAACAGAATTTCCGTCATTGGACCTCAATGAAAGTCTGGCCCGGGGTCTGGCGGCGTTTTTTATTCTGCCGCTCGATCCCTCGTTGGAGGACGCCGAGGACGTAAAAACCGCCGTCAGCGAGGCGGTGACCAACGCTGTGATCCACGGTTATCGGGATACGGAGGGCGCGGTGGAAATGGAGCTTAGTCTCTCCGGACGGGAACTCACTGTCACGGTCCGCGATCAGGGCGCGGGCATCGAGGACATAGAAAAGGCGCGGATGCCCATGTTTACTACCCGCCCTGAGGAGGAACGGAGCGGAATGGGCTTCACTATCATGGAGAGCTTCATGGACGAGCTTGAGGTGGAAAGCTCTCCGGGCGCTGGAACCCGCGTCACCATGAAAAAACGTTTGTAAGGCTATGCGGGAGGAAGTTAAGGAGCTGATCGTCCGCGCTCAATCCGGAGACAGAGCCGCTATGAACACTCTCGTCGAAGAAAACCGGGGCCTGATCCTCAGCGCCGTAAACCGTTTCCGTGACCGGGGCGAGAGCGACGATTTGTTTCAACTGGGAGCGATAGGACTTATCAAGGCGGTGCGCCGTTTTGACCTTAGCTACGGAGTGGAATTTTCGACCTATGCCGTGCCTATGATAGTGGGGGAGATAAAACGCTTCCTTCGGGACGACGGAGCTATAAAGGTCAGCCGGAACCTTAAGGAGCTGGCCCGCCGGGCCTGCCGTTTGATGGAGAAAGACGGCGAAATGACCGTGTCCGAGCTGGCCGCGCAGCTGGAAGTAACTCCAGCCCAAGTTACCGAGGCGCTGGAGGCGGTACGTCGGCCCGATTCCATCGACCGAAGTATTTCCGACGGCGACGGGCGGCCCATATCGCTTATGGACACGATCCCTGGCGAGGACAGGGAGGACGAGCTGTTAACTCGCATTAGTCTGCGCCAGGCCATTATGGATCTTCCGGGCAGGGACAGGGTCATTATTGTCATGCGGTACTTCAGGGGCAGAACTCAAACTGAGGTGGCCAGGGTCTTGGGCCTGAGCCAAGTGCAGATATCCAGGCTTGAAAAAAAGATTCTGGAGGAAATGCGGGAAAAAATCGGATAGACGGTGTAAAAATGTAACTTTGAGACACGAGGAGCTGGTCGAAAAATTGTGCAGAGCGGACGAAAATCAGCTCTCGCAGGCGGCAGGCGAAGCCTGCTGCCGAGAAAGCCCTCCCGACGGCGTACATAGGTACGCCGAGCGGTGATTTTCGTTCGTAGTTCAAGGGCATAAAATGAGAAAATTCGCTCGTAAGGGCGAATTTTCTACATTAACACCACTATTTTATTGATTGACTATAAAACCTTAAAACTTGCCTTAAATTAAGTCGTTCAGCCCTTGAACGATCTGCGCCATTTTTTTACAGCTCCCCCCATTTTGAAAATTTTTTTATAAACCCTCTTGTAATTTTCAGGAAGATTTGTTATAATATATGATAAGTAAAAATATTCCCTGTAAAGGACGCTGAACCATGCTTTTTTCCGAGAAAACCCCGGATCCCCGACAATACAGCCCCCTCGCTTTGGCCTACATAGGCGACACGGTCTTTGACCTGTACGTCAGGACGAAAATCATGGAACGCGGCAATCTTAGGGTGACGGATATGCACCGGCGGGCGGTGAGCCTTGTCCGGGCGGAAAGTCAGGCCAAGATGGCGCGTATGCTCCAGGAGGAGGTTCTTGATTCGGAGGAGGTCGGCATACTCAAATGGGGCCGCAACGCCAAGGTCAATACTCATCCGAAGGGGGCCTCGCTGGCGGATTATCATATGGCTACGGGACTCGAGACGCTTGTTGGTTTCCTGTATCTTGACGGCAGGCGGCAGCGGCTCGGAGAAATCCTTGACAGGGCTTATGCAAATTTTAATGAGGAGTGATTGTTGTGAATAAGGAAACGGCGATTCATGCCTATAAGGCGAGAAAACACGCCCTTACGGGTATCTACAACGCTCAGTCGGGACACCCCGGCGGCAGCCTTTCCATCGCGGACATCCTGTCCGTACTCTATTTTGAGGTCATGAACGTTGACCCCAAAAATCCTAAAATGCCGGACAGGGACCGTTTTGTTCTCTCTAAGGGTCACTGCGCCCCCGCTCTTTATGGCATATTAGCAGAAAAGGGCTTCTTCCCGGCCTCCGATGTGGCTACCCTCCGCCAGACTGACAGCTATATGCAGGGCCACCCGGACATGAAGGGAATTCCCGGTATTGATATGTCCACCGGTTCTTTGGGACAGGGCATCAGCGCGGCTAACGGCATGGCCCTGGCGGGCAAGCTGGCGAATAAGGACTACAGAGTTTATACCATTCTCGGCGACGGTGAGCTGGAGGAGGGCCAGGTATGGGAGGCCGCCATGTTTGCCGCCCACTATAAACTGGACAACCTCACCGCCTTTATTGATAATAACGGCCTTCAGATCGACGGCAATATCGCCGACGTTATGAATTCCAACCCTATTGATAAAAAGTTCGAGGCCTTCAACTGGAACGTTATCACTATAAACGCCCATGATTACGACGCGATTCTTGACGCCGTAAATCAGGCCAAGGCCACCAAGGGCAAGCCCACCGTCATCATCGCCAAGAGCGTGAAGGGCAAGGGCGTTTCCTTCATGGAGGGTCAGGCTGCCTGGCACGGAGCCGCTCCCAAAAAGGAACAGTACGAGCAGGCTATAGCCGAGCTGGACGCTAAAATAGCAGAATTGGAGGCGTAAATTATGGCAATCGGAGATAAGAAAGCTACCCGTGAAAGCTATGGCCAGGCTCTGGCCGAGCTGGGAGAAAAATATGATATTCTGGTAATGGACGCGGATCTTTCTAAGTCCACAAAGACCGATACCTTTAAGAAAAAATTTCCCGACAGATTCATCAATACAGGCATTGCCGAGGGCAATATGATCTCCACCGCCGCCGGAATCGCGTCCACGGGAAGGGTTGTATTTGCCAGCTCCTTCGCCATGTTCGCCGCGGGCCGTGCTTTTGAGCAGGTGCGTAACAGCGTGGCCTATCCAAAGCTGAACGTGAAGATCGGCGCTACTCACGCCGGAATATCCGTCGGCGAGGACGGCGCCAGCCACCAGTGCCTTGAGGACATAGGCATTATGCGCACTATACCCAACATGGTTATCATCAATCCCGCCGACCATGTGGAAGCTATGGCCGCGGTTGAGGCCGCTATCAATTATGACGGCCCCGTATACCTGCGCTTTGGCCGTCTTGCTGTACCCCAGATATTTGACGAGAGCTATAAATTTGAACTGGGCAAGGGCGTGACCATTTCCGAGGGCAAGGATGCGACCATCGTTGCTACCGGGCTTATGGTGCCTTACGCTATCGAGGCCAGAGAGCTGCTGGCAAAGGAAGGCATAGACGCGGGCGTTATCAACATCCACACCATAAAGCCCATCGACGCCGAACTCCTCACCGAGGCGGCTAAAAAGACAGGCGCCATCGTTACCGCCGAGGAACACAACGTAATTGGCGGCCTTGGCAGCGCCGTTGCCGAAGTCCTGTCCGAAACCTGTCCGGTTCCTATCAAGCGTGTGGGGACTCAGGACGTGTTCGGCCGCAGCGGCAAGCCCTACGAGCTGATGGAGCTGTACGGACTTACCGCCGAGAACATCGCTAAGAACGTTAAAGAGGCAATCGCGCTGAAGAAGTGAGAAGTCGGATCCGTATTCAATAGATATTTGGCCCAGGGTTAGCGGGGGAAGCGTTCCGCTTTCGTCCGCAAAATCAGGGGAGAATAAATTTATAAAAGCTTGTTCAGGTGTTCAACGGGGATTAGGCGTGTCCGAATCCCCGTTGTTATCGCCATTTTTAGAAAGGTAAACTATTCCAATGAACGATCTCTTAAATCAACTTAATCCGCCCCAAAGAGAGGCTGTCACTACCACCGAGGGGCCGGTGCTTGTGCTGGCCGGCGCGGGCAGCGGCAAGACCCGTGTCCTGACCTACCGCATAGCTTATATGCTGGAGGAGAAGAATATCGCTCCCTGGAATATTCTCGCAATAACCTTTACCAATAAGGCCGCCAGGGAGATGGCTGACCGAGTGGAAGCCCTTGTGGGCAGCGCGGTCAATGATATGTGGGTGCGGACCTTCCACTCCGCCTGTGTTCGTATACTGCGCCGGGATATCGAGCGCTTGGGATATGGGCGCAATTTCAACATTATTGACGCGGACGACCAGAAGAATCTTGTAAAGGACTGTGTAAAAGAGCTGCGGCTCAGCGACGACGAGTTCCCGTACCGGGCCGAGATATCCCGCGCTAAGGACGGCCTTTTTTCGCCTGACGAATACTCGCGGGAATTTGCCACGGAATACCGGCTGTCCCAGATGGGCAGGATCTATGCGCGCTATCAGGATAAGCTGAAAAAGGCAAACGACCTTGACTTCGACGATCTGATAATGCTGACTGTCCGGCTGCTTCGGGACAATCCCGATATTCTTGAATATTACAGAAAAAAGTTTAAATATATTCTGGTAGACGAATATCAAGACACCAATCCCGCCCAGAACGAGCTGATAATCCTTCTGGCAGGTGAGCATCGCAATATTTGCGTTGTGGGCGATGACGACCAGAGCATTTATAAGTTCCGGGGAGCGGATATAACTAATATTCTTGAGTTTGAGAAAGCTTTTCCCAACGCTAAGGTGGTGCGGCTGGAGCAGAACTACCGCTCTACCCAGAACATTCTCGATGCGGCTAACAACGTGATTAAGAACAATGTGGGCCGCAAGGGAAAGCGCCTTTGGACCGATGGGGAAAAGGGCGAAAGTCTTGTGGCTTACCGGGCCAATAACGACTTTGACGAGGCGGAATACATAGCCAGCCGGGTTCGGGAGTTGGCCGCGGACGGCTACCGTTATGGGGATATGGCCGTACTGTTCAGGGCCAAGTCCTCCTCAAAGGTGATCGAGGACACCTTTATGCGCGCGGCTCTGCCATACAGGGTGCTGTCGGGCTTGAGATTCTATGACCGTAAGGAAATCAGGGACATCATAGCATATCTCCGGCTCATAAAAAATCCCGACGACGACGTGAGCTTAAGGCGGATAATAAATGTTCCCTCCCGTAAGATAGGTAAGGTCACCATGGACGCAATCAACGCGGTGTCCGCCCGTGAGGGAGTCAGTCTCTTTAAAGCGATCGGGAACCACTTGGACGAATTTAAGGGGGGAGTGGCGGATTTTTATCAAATGATACAGGGGTTCGCCGCCCTTGCTTCCGATGTTCCTATTGATGAGCTGGTACAGCGGGTGTATGAGGACAGCGGCTATGAAAAGTCCCTTGAAAAGGATGAAAAGGGAGAAGAAAGGGCGGAAAACATCGGCGAACTCATCAGCGGCGCGTCCCATTATATGGAGACTGTGGACGAACCCAGCTTTGACGATTATATGGACAATCTGGTGCTTGTCAGCGATGTTGACAACTATGACGAGGACACGGACGCGGTTGTGATGATGACCATGCACGCCTCAAAGGGCTTGGAGTTCCCGGTGGTTTTCATCTGCGGCTTTGACGACGGAATATTCCCTGGAGCAAGGGCTATTTATGACGCCGAGGAGCTTCAGGAGGAGCGTCGGCTATGCTACGTCGCCATCACCCGCGCCCGGCGGCGGCTGTTCCTGACCGGCTCGCACAGCCGCATGGTTTTTGGAAAGACCAGCGTGTACAAGCCCTCCCGGTTCCTGGACGAAATCCCCGAGGAGCTGTATGAGCTGATAGACGCCCGTGAGGAACGTCAAGCCCGGGCCGAGCAGCTGAGGGAATCCATGGCCGCGGCCAACCGTCGTAAACGGGAGAGAAAGATACCGGCGGCCACGGTCACCGCCGGGCTGGAAAGACCGAAGCCCGCTGGCGGAAAGATTTTTAAAGCCGGAGATATAGTCAGCCACCCCAAGTTTGGAGAAGGGGTCGTTATATCCGCCCAGCCTGTTGGGGGAGATATTCACTATAGGATCAATTTCGAAGGCGTGGGAGAAAAAAATCTTTTGGGACTTTACGCAAAATTAACAAAGATAAATTGACAAACCTGAAAAAATGTGATAGAATAGGTTGTGATTATATGTACGGCGGTTTTGCCCACCTCTATGACGCCTTGATGGACGACATTGACTACGGTCGGTGGGCTGACTATTACCACGCTGTGTTTAAGCGTCTGGGCTGTAAGACCCGGCTTGGTCTGGACCTGGGCTGCGGCACTGGCAGCATGACTCAGGAGCTGGCCCGCAGAGGCGCTGAAATGATAGGCGTGGATCTGTCGGCGGATATGCTTGCCGTTGCAAATGACAAGGCCCGCGCCGCCGGGCTGGACATTCTCTATCTCAATCAGGATATGACGGACTTTGAACTCTACGGAACAGTGGATTTTGTCGTCAGCAGTCTGGACTGCATGAACTATATCACTGATAAAAACGCCTTAAGACGTGTGTTCAAGTTGGTCAACAACTACCTTGACCCGGGCGGCCTGTTTATTTTTGACGTAAACACCGAGTACAAGCTCAGCTCCGTTTTGGGAAACAACGCCTTTGTCAGCGACGGGGCCGACATTTTTTGGGCCTGGCAGAACGAATATGACAAGAGGTCTAAGCTCTGCGACTTTTATCTGACCTTTTTTGAGAGGGATGGGGAGCTGTACCGCCGGTTTGACGAGGTTCACACCCAGCGGGCCTACGGCGAGGATGAGCTGGTGTCTCTGCTGGAGCGCTCGGGACTGAAGGTGGAGGCCGTGTATCACGACCTGACCTTCGGCAAGCCGCGCAAAACCAGCCAACGGCTGTTTTTTGTGGCCCGGGAACAGGGCAAGGGAGCCGGGCTATGAAGGTAGTTATAGGAG
>CANQKL010000076.1 GCA_947624455.1 uncultured Clostridia bacterium | reverse complement strand
CGAATGACGTTGGCCTCGGCGTCGTAAATGCCGGCAACCTGGTGCTTTTTGCCTATCCAATCGGCCTTAAATTCATCTGGCATATAGTAAGACACACTGCGCCAGGATCCCTCGGCATGAATGTGAAAATCCAGTATCCCCGGCCTTGTCCTGAGAGCGAAGGCGTTGTCGCCCTTGCCTATAAACATATTAAAGTCCGGGTCGCCCGTGGGCGTGACGACCGCCTCAAGGGTGAAGGAGCGCTTGCCTTCCAGCGTTTCATCGGAGACCGGAGCAGTCATAGAGCCGCTCATCACCGTTTCCGAGCCTGATATTTTCAACTCGGCAGTCTCCGGTATCGGGATCACTATACCGTTTTTGCTCTTATCCGTCACAGTGGGCGGGGTACGGCGCAGTCTGGCAGCTATGGCGGTAAGCTCCTCATCCTCCGCGTTTGTGGGAATTATCGTATACTGCCACTGATATACCTTATCGTTGGGCAGCCGGTACTGGGGCAATGTACCCTGACCGCAGGTGGCGCTGCCCGTACCCATAGAGCCGTAATCCACGCTCAGTACCGTCTCATCCCGCGGCTCCAATTTGTAGGGATGGTTCGCGCTGTGCAGATCCTTGGGCGTAAAGTGCAGAGCGCTGGCTTCAACTGGCTCGGCGGAGGCTATGAGCAGCCCCTGGCCCGACCCGTCCTTTACGGATATCCAGCGGACGCCGGTGAGGTTGCCGCAGTCATCGGCCTTCATAAACGGGAAGAAGAAATCTGTGACCGTGCTGTGCCAAAGTCCCACACGGGCGCCCGAACTGCGGTCATTGTAAGTCTCAAGCGGGCCGTTGCCGTACCACGACACGTTTTCAAAGCCGGCGGGCAGCGTCATAAACGAACCGACCCGCAGGTAATTGCCAAGCCCGGACTCCCTACCGTCCATAGCGAAATCCACCGTCACCGCACCGTCGCCAGCGACCGTATATGTCAAAGTCTCCTTTGCGCCGGGAGCCTTGGGAAAAGTGAGCTGAGCGGTTATTTTTTCGCCGTCCACCGCGATGCTTTCGGCCTTGACCTCCTCGCCCACATCCCGCCATTTTTTGTCAAAAAGCCTCTGATTGGCGGAGTTGTTATCATTTTCTACATATCCCCGGCGGAAGTTGGGAGCGGGGCCTGTTTCGATTAGAGTCTTTCCTTTATATATGTAGGAATCCATTATGCCCGTGGCTTTGCTTATGCTGAAGCTGAAATCTGCTCCGCTGACCAGGATAGCGTCGGAAGTCTCGTCAACGCTTACGGGTCGCTCATCGACCTTTGCCCAGGCGCCGCTGGCCGCAGCGGTCAGCGGGAGCTGGCCGTACGCCACTTCCGCGCCGGCCGGGAGAAGGCCCTCGGCCTCCCGAGTGGTGACCGTCAGATTGAGGAAAAGCTCGTCGCCGTTCTTAATATCAGCCGGAAGGCTATATGGCGCCTCTATCACGGTCTCGGCGCCAGGGGCGGCATCGACGTTAAGCACGCCGGAAGCCAGCTCAATTCCATTGCTTATCAGTTGCCAGTTCAGGTCATAATCGCTGAGATTTTTGAAGCCGTTCTCATTATACACTGAAACCTTTTTCCCTCCGGCGCTCTTAAACCAGAAGCTCTGGTACTGATATTTCACCTCCTGCAGCTCGGGCTGCGGAGTCCGATCCGGACTGACGAGTCCGTTCTGACAAAAACTGCCGTCGTTGGGATCGTCGCCGAAGTCGCCGCCGTAGCCAAAGAAATGGCCGGGACTGAGATCGGCGTAAAGGTTGGCGTGAGCGTCCGGCTGCGCATAGTAATCCCAGCCGCCGCCCACCTTATCAAGGCTAACGGCCCGAGCCTGATCCGCCCAGTCCCATATAAAGCCTCCAAGCATATTGTCGGCGCTGCGGATAGGATCCCAATATTCCTTGAGCGCGCCCACGGAATTGCCCATGGCGTGGTCATATTCGCACATAACATAGGGCATCTTGCCGTGACCGGCCCTGCCCCAGATGCCGTCGGAGCCGGGGTACATATTGCTGGCCATATCCACGCCAAGCTTGTCGCCCATGCCCTCGCTGTGAACGGGGCGAGTCGAATCGTTATCCTTGAAATACCAGATCATGTCGCGGAACATCCCGCCGGAATTGTCAGGATCGTCAGTGTAAACCATTTCGTTTCCGATGGACCAGGCCACGATGGCGGGATTGTTTTTTAGTCGCTCAAAGGCGGTTTTGGTGCGGTCCATAGCCAGCTCATAGAACAGGGCCTTGCTTTTCTCATCGTTCATAAGAGCGTGGGCCTCAAGATTGGTCTCGGCCATAATGTAAATCCCGTATTTGTTACAGAGCCAGTACAGATAAGAGTCGTTGCTGTAATGCGAGGTTCGGATGGCGTTGATATTGTGTTCCTTCATAAGGCGCACATCCTCCAGCATAGTGGCCTGCGGCACGGCCTTGCCGTAGAAGGGGTCGGTGTCGTGACGGTCCACTCCCTTAAATATTAATCTCCTGCCATTGATGGTGATTGGCTGCCACTCCTTAGTGATCACCTTATAATTTTCGTCCACCTGAGTGGAGGTAAAGCCTATTTCCCTAAATCCAAGCTGAGTTGAGGTAATTTCCGCCGCCTTGCCCTCTCCGTCAAGCAAAGTTATCACAAGGGCGTATATGTTCGGCTCCTCCGCCGACCACAGCTTAGGGGAATATACCAGTCTCTTCATTTCAAAGGAAGTACTTGTGCCGGGAGCTATTTCCCCCAGCTCCATTTCGCCGCCGCCGAGTATGTTCATTCCGTTCTCGTCCAGTACCGCGGCCTGTAGCTTCCAGTTTTCGCGGGGAACCGAGGCGGTGTTGCGCACGTCAACAAAAAGGGACAGCTCCGCATTGGCATAGTTAGCGTCCAGGTCAGTGCGCACGGTGTAATCCCCAATATGCACCGGACTGCGGCTGGTCAGGAACACGTCCCTGAAAATGCCGCCGTCATATATCATGTCCTGATCCTCGAACCAGGTGCCGTCGCAAAACTTGTGTACCTCCACAGCCAGCAGATTAGCGCCTGGAACCAGGTAATCTGTGACGTCAAACCGGTGGGGACTGAAGCTGTCCTCGCTATACCCAACCTCCTTGCCGTTCATGTACACATAATAGGCGGACTCAACTCCGTCAAATTGGAGGTATATCCTGCGCCCTTCGGCCCTCATAGCCTCGGGCAGCTCAAAGGCGGTGCGGTACAGTCCCACAGGATTGTAGTTCACCGGAGCCTCGGGAGCGCCTACCCACTCTTTTTGCCAGGGCATCTGGACATTGGTGTAAATCGGATAATCAAAGCCCAGGCAGGTCCAGCTTTTGGGCAGCTCGACGGTTTTCCACTCTCCGCCCATGGAATAGGCGGCGTTCATAAATCCGGCTTCCAGATATTTCTGGGCCTCGCCGGAGTTCTTGACCACCGTGAGTCCCCAGTATTTTTCCGGGCCGGTGAGCATCTGCATATACGCCGAATCCTCACGGGCGTTATAGTCCCAGACCGCGGCCGAGGCCGCCGCCTGATCCTGATAGGGTATCACGGTCACAGCCGCTTCTTCCCGGTTTATGGCAAAAACATCCTCGGCGTCCACAGTGGAGGCGTCGGGAGCGATATAATCCTTGCCAGTCCACTCATAGTGAGTGAATTTACGGTCATTCACTCCGTAGCCCACAGACGAACCCTGAGACATACAGGCCGCTGGCAGCAGGGACATCATCATGACCGCCGCCATGGCCGCCGCAATTTTTTTCATGATCATTCCTCCTGATCAAAAGGCATTTATTACTTCCGCCCCCTCGCGGACAAAGGCGATGAACTCGCTGATTTCGGCGTGGCAGTCCACAAATCCTCCGCCGTTATGCACGGTTTTGTCTGTTGTCCTTATCCACCGTCCGGCGGGCAGGTACGCCTTGCGTTCGGTCTCGCCCTGCCGGTAAATGGGGGCAAAGAGGATATCCGGGCCGAACATATATTGGTCGCTCAAGCTGTAACAGGTCTCGTCGTCTGGGAAGTCAAAGAACATGGGTCTCATAAGAGGCGCTCCTGTTCTGGAAGCGGTTCGCAGATGTTCGGTTATGTATGGCCGCAGCCGGTCACGGAGCAGTATAAGGTCTCGCAGCACTGGATAATTAGCCTCGCCGAAGGACCATATCTCATTGTCGCCGCCGCTGCGCTCCTTAACGCCGGGATGGCGGTCGATCTGACCGGTCATCCGCTTGCGGGCGCCGTGAAGGCGCATCACTGGGCAGAACAGGCCGAACTGGAACCAGCGGACTATGAGTTCACGGAAATAATCGCTTTCAATATCTCCCTGATGAAAGCCGCCGATATCGCTGTTCCACCAAGGTATTCCGCAGACCGACATGGACAGTCCTGAAATTATGCTCTGGTACAGCGCCTCAAACGTGGAGGGGATGTCGCCGTTCCAGACCACGGCCCCGAACCTTTGGCTCCCCGGCCAGGCGGCGCGGGTCAGGGAAACGATCTCCGTCTCGCCCTCTCCCTTCAAGCCGTCATAGAAGGTCTTGGCATAATAATACGGGTAAAGCAACGCCATCTGCGCCCCGTTGCCCAGGTAGAAACGGAGGTTGGAAAACTGCTGCGGATGTACCTCCGGCTCGGCCTCGTCCAGCCAGAAGGTCTTTATTCCATAAGAATAGTAAGTCTTTTTCACCTGCTCCCACACATATTCCCGCGTCCGGGGATTAGTGGGGTCGATAAAGGTCTGCTGGCCGTAAAACTCAAAAATGCCGTACTGCCCGTTTTCGGTGCGCACCAGCATATTCTCCTCGTCCATAGGCCCGTAGTTATGGCTGGCGGGATTGATAGTAGGCCAAATCGAAACCACAGGCCGGATGCCAAGCTCCCGAAGCTCGGCGCACATTTTTTCCGGGTCGGGCCATAGCTCCGGGTCAAATTCCCAATTGCCCTGCTCGGTCCAGTGGAAATAATCAATCACGATGGCGTCGATCGGGACTCCAAGCTCATGATATTTTCGCGCCACGGCCAGCAGATCATCCTGGCTCTCATAGCGAAGCTTACACTGCCAGAAGCCCGCCGCCCAGTCCGGCATTTCCGGCGGGAAGCCCGTCAGGCGGCAGTAAATCTTCATAGTTTCGGCGGGATCTTTGCCAGCGAACACCAGATAATCCGCTTGAACCGCGCTGTCCGCCTGCCAAAGGCTGTGATTGTTTGTAAACTCCCACCGTCCCGGAGAGGGGTTGTTCCAGAAAAACCCATAGCCAAGGGAGGAATATATCACCGGCAGAGAGGACTTGGTATTGTAGTGTATCAGCTCACCGGCACAGCCCTTACGGTCAAAATAGTCCTGCTGCTCCTGTCCCAGGCCGTATATATGCTCGCCCTTGTTGGCTTCAAACAGGGCTGTTATTTTATAGCAATCCCCGCCCCTGTGTTCGTAGCGGCAAACCGGATCCCCCTCCTCTCGGGTTCGAAGTATTTCCTTACCGTCGCGGAAGAAAACCAGCCTGTATCCGCCCCATACCCCGTATATTTCGGCGCTGACGCGGCCGTTTTTTATTTCCGCCCGACCGCCGTCGGAGCTGACCTGCGCCTCAGCGTCCGCAGGGGGCAGCAGCGTCCAGCTCTCGTCGCTGACGCGGCCAAGCCTCGTGGCCCTGACCCGTATGCAGTCCGGGCCGTATGCCTCTATCACAAGAGTCTCATCCCGCATAGAATAGGTTATCCTGTTTTTTTCAGCAGTTATCTTCGCCATAATTTTCCTCCGATTTTATACTAAGCAGCCCCCGCGTTTCATTGCGGGGGCTGTGAGCTTACCTCTGTACTCTTCCGCTGCCGTCGCCCTTCATCAGGTTCTTCACCTCATCGAGAGTGACAAGGTTAAAGTCGCCCTCTATGGAGTGCTTCAGGCAGGAGGCCGCCACCGCGAAATCAATGGTGTCCTGCATGGAAAGATCGTTCAAGAGACCGTAAATGAGGCCACCGGCAAAGCTGTCGCCGCCGCCCACTCGGTCAACGATGGTTATGCGGTATTTTTTGGACTTGTAATAATCCCCGCCGTCATAGAGCATTGCGGCCCAGTTGTTTTCACTGGCGCTGATGGACTCCCGCAGGGTGATGGCCACTTTCTTGAAGCCAAAGCGCTCGACAAGCTTTGCGGCCACCTGACGGTAGCCCTCGTCGCTGAGCGCGCCGCCGGTAATGTCGGTGTTGTCGGCGGCAATGCCAAAGACCTTTTCCGCGTCCTCCTCGTTGGCAATGCACACATCGACATACTCCATGAGATGTCCCATTACCCGACCGGCCTCCTCGCTGGTCCAGAGCTTCTTGCGGAAGTTCAGGTCACAGGAGACCTGAAGGCCGTGAGCCTTGGCGGCCTTTAGGGCGGCCAGAGTTATCTCGGCGCAGGCGGGGCTGACCGCGGGGGTGATGCCCGTAAAGTGGAACCAGTCCGCCCCATCGAAAATGGCGTCCCAGTCGAAGTCGCTCACAGAAGCCTCGGAAATTGCGGAATGGGCCCGGTCATATACCACGTTTGAGGCCCGCTGAGAGGCTCCCTTTTCCACATAATATATGCCGAGACGTTCGCCGCCCCGGGCGATATGGCCCGTTCCCACATTGTGCATCCGCAGAGAGGCCAGGCAGGCGTCGCCAATGGGATTTTTGGGCAGACGGGTCACAAACTCCGCGTCCATCCCGTAGTTTGCCAGGGACACAGCCACGTTTGCCTCGCCGCCGCCAAATGTGGCGTCAAGGCTCTGCGCCTGGATAAAGCGCTGGTACCCAGGAGTCTGAAGGCGAAGCATTATTTCGCCGAAAGTTACGATTTTCTTTGCCATCGGTATCAAGTCCTTTCATTTTGCCGTTCGTCTTTGCCGTTCGTCAAGGGCGCGAAGCTTACAGTCCAAGCTCCTCCGCGATGACGATGACTGAATAGCGGCCGGGATGTTTGCGGCCGTTATGTATAATACTGGTGGCATTGCAGACACTTTCGGGATGATCGCAGTTTACACAGTAGCCAGTCTCCACGCAGGGGCAATGATGGCCGATGCGCTTTGCGTTTTGGGGAGCGACCTTCTTTATGCGGTCAAAGGCCGCCGGAAGGTCGTCCACCAGCTTATTGGCGCCCACGGCTATGATGACCCGCTCGGGCCCAAGTATGATGCCGCCGGCACGGTTGCCGCTGGAGTCGGTGTTCACTATTTCTCCGTTTCTGGTGATGGCGCTGGAGCCGGTAACTAAGAAATCCGCCAAA
>CANQKL010000075.1 GCA_947624455.1 uncultured Clostridia bacterium | reverse complement strand
CGCACTGATGTTATGCCTTTGGGCAGCGGCGCTCTGGCCGGTACCACCTATCCTCTTGACCGGGAGTTTGTGGCGGAAAAGCTGGGCTTTTCGTCAGTCACCATGAACTCTCTGGATGGAGTTTCTGACCGAGATTTCGCGTTGGAGGCTATGTTTGACTGCTCGGTGATAATGATGCACCTCTCGCGTTTCTGTGAGGAGCTGATACTTTGGAGCAGCAATGAGTTCCGTTTTGTCACAATGGACGACGCATACAGTACCGGCAGCTCTATTATGCCCCAAAAGAAAAACCCCGATTTCGCCGAGCTTATCCGGGGCAAAACGGGCAGGGTCTACGGAGACTTAACGGCTTTGCTCACTGTGATGAAGGGCCTGCCCTTGGCCTATAACAAGGATATGCAGGAGGATAAGGAAGCCCTGTTTGACGCCATTGACACGGTGGAGCTCTGTGTGAACGTGTTTACGAAAATGATAGCTTCCATGAAAATAAACAAGGAAAATATGTACAGAGGGGCCAACGGCGGATTTACGAACGCCACTGATGTGGCTGATTATCTGGTTAAGAAGGGCGTACCCTTCCGGGACGCTCACGCCATAGTGGGACATATGGTCCTGGTGGCCGAGAAAAAGGGCGTAGGCATTGACGAACTCAGCCTCGGAGAGCTGAAGGAGTGCAGTCCCCTCATAGAGGAGGACATTTACGACGCCATAAGCATGGAAACCTGTGTCGGCGGCCGCACCGTGATCGGCGGCCCCGCGCCGTCGGCGGTGAAAAGATCCATCGAGGCGGCGAGGGCCGCCCTGGAAAAGTTGAAATAAAAGTTGTAAAAGAAAACAAGCCTTCATAAAATATTAGTAGTATCCTATGGAGGTTTGCGCCATGAAAAAATTTGCAGCGACGGTTTTGATATTGTTCCTTTTGACGCCTTTGGCCTATGCCCAGGCCCCGGACGATCTTTCCGCCCGGAGCGCGGTTTTGATAGATTCCGCCTCGGGTCGGCTGTTATATGAAAAAAACGGCTTCGAGCGGCTGCCGATGGCCAGCACCACAAAAATCATGACGGCTGTCCTGACCCTCGAAAATCTGCCGCTGACGGCAAAGGTCAGAGTGAGTCCGGTGGCGGCGGGCGTAGAGGGTTCTTCTATCTGGCTGGAAACCGGGGAGGAGCTGACGGTGGAGGAAATGCTTTACGGCCTGATGCTCAACAGCGGTAACGACGCGGCGGTTGCCTTGGCGGAGGCTGTCGCCGGCAGTGTCGATGCTTTTGTCACGCTGATGAACGCCAGAGCCAGGGAACTGGGACTGTTCAACACGAGCTTTGAGACTCCTAACGGCCTTGACGGAGACGGACATTACACCACCGCCTTCGATCTCGCCGCCCTTACCCGCCACGCCCTGACCTTGCCAAGGTTCAGGGAGATAGTGGGTACGAAACAGAAAACCATACCCTGGGCCGGACACGAGTGGGATCGCTCCCTTAAAAATCATAACAAGCTGCTTTGGCGTTACGAGGGATGCACCGGAGTCAAGACCGGTTATACAAAAAAGGCGGGCCGCTGTCTTGTGTCATCGGCGGTTCGCGGCGGACGGGAGCTTATCGCCGTTACGCTCAACGCGCCAAGCGACTGGGAGGATCACGCAAAGCTGCTGGATCACGGCTTTGAAGATTTTGAAGCCGTGCCTTTGACAAGTAAGGGTCAGCTTTGGGAGACTATAACCCTTGACAGCGAGGAGATAGGTCTTGTCTGCGCCAGTGACTTTACGTCCTCGCTGAGGGCCGAGGAGCTGGCGGGGATAGAGTACCGTACCGAGGCCGGTGATTTTTCACTGCCCATAAAAAAAGGACAGACTCTGGCTCGGCTCTACATTTTCTGCCAGGGCGAGTATCTGGGCGGAGTTGACCTTTTGGCCGACAGAAGCCTTGAACGAAACGGCTTTTTTGACATACTGAAAAAAATTGCTAAGGAATTGATGTAAATGCGTTTGCAGAAATATATCGCGATGTGCGGCGTAGCCTCCCGCCGGGCGGCGGAACGGCTCATCGAAAGCGGCCGTGTCCTTGTCAACGGCAGCCTTGTGGATTACATGGGCTGCGAGGTGGAGGAGGGTGACGAGGTCTGCGTGGACGGAAAGGTCGTCGTCCCCGAAAAGAAGCGTTATTATATCGCGCTGAATAAGCCAAAAAACTATGTGACGACGGTCAGCGACGATCTTGACAGACCTACTGTTATGGAGCTTGTTTCGGACATAGACGCCCGTATATACCCGGTAGGGCGGCTGGACTTTGACACCTCGGGCCTGCTCATCATGACCAATGACGGAGCTTTTGCCAACGCGGTGACCCATCCCAGCCATTCCGTTGACAAGGTCTATATCGCCCGGGTGAACCGACCGCTGGAAAAGAGCGAGGAGGTAAAGCTCCGCGGCGGAATCGACATTGACGGAAGGCTCACCGCCCCAGCCAAGGTGGAGCAGCTGCGCGGCAGGATGCCGGAGGTAAAGATAACCATACACGAGGGCCGTAATCGCCAGGTGCGTAAAATGCTGGAGTCGGTGGGCGTGGAAGTCCTCAGTCTCAAGCGTATAGCCGTGGGCGGCGTGACGCTGGGGAACCTGCCCGAGGGCAAGTGGCGGCACCTGAGTGACGCTGAGATAAATAAACTGAAAGGACGGCGGCAAAAATGATCAAAGTAGTTATCTTTGACAATAAAAGGGTCATCGAATCCGTTTATCCCAACCCCGGCGACGATGTGCGCATAGCTTGGGCTCAGGAGGGGCCGGACTGCAAGGGCTGGTGCGCCTTCACCGAGGGCGGAGAGCTGCTGCTTGCGGTGGATAAAGATGACGTTTTCGAGCTTCTTATCCGGGCAGCCCTGAACCATCTTGACCTTGTCGGCGTGGAAACGGGAGTCTGCAAGAATAAGGCCATGTTCCCGGGCTTGTACACTCTGGGCTTCAGAGACGCTCCCGGAGGCGGACTTACGGTGAATATCAAGGAATTTTTCAAGCCCTGCGGGGGCTGCGGACACAGCAGATAATAAGGGAAAAAGGAGTCTTTTAGAGCCAGAGTCCCTAACAGAGGTGGCAAAATGCGGTATTTTCTTTTTGATTTGGACGGCACTCTCACCGATCCGAAGGAGGGCATAACCAAATGCGTTCAGTATGCTCTGCGCCGCTTCGGCATTGAGAGGGAGAGCGATGAACTCCTTTGCTTTATCGGCCCTCCGCTAAAGGAGCAGTTCATGAATTATTGCGGCTTTACTCGGGAGCAGGCCGAGGAGGCGGTCAAGGTCTACCGGGAACGCTTCGCGCCTATAGGCATATTTGAAAACCGGGCCTACGACGGGGCGGCGGAGCTGCTCGGCGAGTTAAAGGCCGCGGGGAAAACTCTCGCGCTCGCCACCAGCAAGCCGCAGATATTTGCCGAAAGGATAGCAAAAAAGTACGGCCTTGAGCCGTACTTGGATCTGATCGTGGGCAGCGAGCTTGACGGCCGCCTGACCGACAAGGCTCAGGTGGTGGCCGAAGTCCTTGCCCGCCTTGGCGCAAAGCCGGAGGAAGCCGTAATGATAGGCGACCGTGAACACGATGTTATGGGCGCCAAAGCTAACGGAGTGAAGTGCGTGGGCGTTAGCTTCGGCTATGCCCAGCCCGGCGAGCTTGAGGCGGCCGGAGCAGATTGGATCGCCGGTTCTATGGACGGGCTGAGGGATCTTTTGTTTTCCCTGTAAGGTCCTTAATGTCTGATTTAAGGGTTATCAGTCTTTCAACAATAATTTTTATGAGCATATTGATTTCCGCCCCGATGAACAGAATATAAAAGCAGACGTACATCCACAGCATGAAAAACACTACGGCCGCCAGACTACCGTACACGCTGAAGTTGGCCAGATTGTTCACATAGAAGGAATACAGGGAGGAAAATCCCATCCAGCCCAGCGCCGCTATTATCGCCCCGGGAAGCTGAGCGGTGAAGCGGGTCTTGCGCATAGGGGCAAGCATATACACCAGATCGAAGATCAGCGTCAGCAGCGAAAAGCTGCATATCAGCCGCACGCCCTGAGAAAGTATGGTGAAATTTTGCAGCTCCGGAAAATAGTCCAGTATTCGGCTGACAAAGGAGCTGCCGAACACTGACAGGCCCAGAGACAGGATTATTACGATTATCAGTCCCAGCATATATAATATGGATTCCAGCCTCAGCCGCAGCCATGTGTTGGTCTTGCCCGTGTCGAAAATACGGCTCAGTCCCTTCACCACAGCGTTGACTCCGGTGGAGGCGGACCACAGGGTAGTGATGGCGGCTACGGAGATGAGGGCGGGAGTACCCTTGGCGTAAATTTCAGTTATGACCGGCACTAAAAAGCCCTTGATGGCTCCGGGCAGCACGTTGGTGGCGGCGCTGATCAGATCCTCCATCTCAAAGGGCAGGAACTGCAAAAGTGATAGCAGCAGCATTATAAAGGGAAAAAGAGAGGTCAGCAGAAAAAAGGCTGCCTGAGCCGAATAGGCCCCGATATTGTCGTTGCCCAGCTTTTCAGCTCCGCTGACAAAGGTATTCCATAGAGTTTTTAAAAACTTCAAATTCAGTCCACCTTTGGCGTCAATGTTTATTAATATTCTATCACAAATTTTGGAAAAAAGCAATACATTTTTTTGTCGTTATGTGGCCTTCGGGCCATTTTCTATTGACAAAAAAATAAAAATATAGTAAAATAGTATATCATGTATGTTAAGGGATGAGGCTTTATGCGAACTTTGGACGTTAAAATTCCCGGCAGGGAGTATAAAATATATATCGAGGGCGGGCTGTTGGGAAGCTGCGCCCCAATACTTGTACCCATAGTAAGTGGCCGTAAGGCCGCCGTGATAACCGATACCAACGTTGAACCCCTGTATTACGCCAGGCTTGAGAGCCAGCTTGCCGCCGCCGGGGCGAGGCCCTTCAAGGTGGTCGTCGAGGCGGGGGAGAATAGCAAGAGCCTCTCTGTCTTTGAGCGGGTCTGCAACGAGATAATGGAAAACGACTTTTCCCGCGCCGACTGCGTTGTGGCGCTGGGCGGCGGAGTGGTCGGAGATCTGGCGGGCTTTGTGGCCTCGACGGTGCTTCGGGGCGTGACCCTTGTCCAGGCGCCGACAACTCTCCTCAGCCAGGTGGACAGCTCGGTGGGGGGAAAGACCGCCGTCAACCTCCCGGCGGGCAAAAATTTGGTTGGCACCTTCTATCAACCGTCGGCTGTGATAATCGACATGGATACCCTGGCTACCTTGCCTCCCAGGGAGCGGGCCTGCGGCATGGCCGAAATAATCAAGTACGCGGCTATTCGCGACAGGGAAATGGGCGAAAGGCTCCTTGACGGCAACTATGACCTGGCGGACATCGTTGCCCGGTGCTGCGAGATAAAGGCGGAGATCGTTGTGAACGACGAGCATGATACCGGCGAACGTATGCTCTTGAATTTCGGCCACACGATCGGCCACGCCGTTGAGAATTATTACGGCTACGGCACATTTAGCCATGGGGCCGCCGTGGCGATAGGTATGTGCGTTATGACTGAGTACGCTGAAAAAATGGGCTATACAAAGCCCGGCACCCTTGATATCATCAAGGCGTTGAACAGAAAATATGACCTCCCCACGGACTGCGATCACCGGGCCGAGTTGACCGAGGCCGCCGCCCATGACAAGAAGCGTAAGGGCGACAGCTTGAGCATTGTCATTGTCCGCGAGATGGGGGAGGGTTACTATATGAAAGTACACAAGTCGGCGCTTTCCGACATAGTTGGAGGTAGAGTATGAAGATAACGATAACTCCCGCGCCCCTTTCTGGTACTATGATAATGCCTCCGTCCAAGAGCTACAGCCACAGGGCTGTCATCTGCGCCCGGCTGGGGGGCGGTCAGGTCTTTAATCTGGGTGACAGCGCGGATATCCGGGCCACCCGTCAGTGCATGGACGCCCTTGAAAACGGCGGACTCATGGATTCGGGCGAATCCGGCTCCACTCTCCGGTTCATGATACCTCTTGCTCTTGCCGTTAGAGGGAACCTGGAGATAAGAGGTTCAAAACGGCTTATGGAACGGCCCTTGGACGACTATTTCCGCATTTTTGAGGAGCAGGGCATAGAATACGGGCTTAAAGATTTTATCCTGACCGCCAGGGGCAGACTCAGGCCCGGGGATTATAGACTTAGGGGCGATGTGAGCAGTCAGTTCATAACGGGCTTGCTTCTGGCCCTCCCCCTGCTTGAGGGCGACAGCCGGATAATACTCACCACCGAACTCCAGTCGAAGGGCTACGTGGATATGACCGTGGAGGTTCTTAGCAGGTTTGGAATAAAAATAGAGAAAAACGATAACGGATATTTTGTGGCTGGCGGACAAAGATACCAGCCCGCCGAATATACTGTTGAGGGCGATTTTTCACAGGCTGGCTTTTTCCTGGCAATGGGCCGGGTGGATTGCCTCGGCCTCAACCCAGCGTCGATTCAGGGCGACCGGGCCACCGTGGACGTTTATCGCCGGATGGGCATGAATATTACGCAGACGGAGGATGGCTATAGCTCCGACGGGAGAGCCGCCTTGCCGACGACAGTGGACGTGAGCCAAATACCGGATTTTGTACCGGCGTTGGCCTGTGTTATGGCGACTGTTCCGGGAGAGAGCCGGATCGTCAACGCCGGACGTTTGCGCATAAAGGAGAGCGACCGTCTCGCCGCCGTGACCGAGGAGCTGCGCCGCTTAGGGGCGGACGTGGACGAGGGGGAGGACTGTCTTGTAATTCGCGGCGGAAAGCCTTTGCGCGGGGCCGTCTGCTCCGCCCACAACGATCACCGTATCGCCATGGCTCTCGCGACTCTTTCGCCCAATATAGTGGGTGAACTGGCTGTTGACGGGGCCGAAGCGGTGAACAAGAGTATGCCCGATTTTTGGGAAAGGTTTGTCTCTTTGGGAGGGAAAATCAGATGAGTTCATACTGGGGAAACAACATACGGCTGTCCATTTTTGGCGAGTCCCACAGCCGGGCCATAGGCGGCGTGATAGACGATCTGCCCGCCGGACTGGACTTTGACGAGGAAACTGTAAAAAATATGCTGGCACGGCGCGCCACCGGCATCAGCAAAATTGCCACCGCCCGTAAGGAGCCGGATATCCCTGAAATTCTCAGCGGCGTATTCAACGGTAAAACCACAGGCACTCCGTTAGCTTTTGTGATATACAACAGCGATCAACACAGCGCAGATTACTCAAATCTTGCCGAAAACGCCCGGCCGTCCCATGCCGATTACTCCGGCTTTGTGCGTTACGGCGGCTTTAATGATTATCGGGGCGGGGGACATTTCTCCGGCCGACTCACGGCTCCGTT
>CANQKL010000074.1 GCA_947624455.1 uncultured Clostridia bacterium | reverse complement strand
GCCCTTTCTCTACAAATATTATACAACAAATCAGGCGGTACGTCAATAGGTTTTTGTAGATTTTTACAGCTCCGCCGTTTTGTGCCGGGTAACATGGCAGCTTATATTTACCGCAACGGGCAGTCCGGCAATATGGGTGGGAAAGGTCAGTATGTTCACCTTCAGCGCCGTAGTCCTGCCGCCAAGGCCCTGGGGCCCTATACCAAGGCTGTTTATGCGTTCCAGCAGCTCCTTTTCCATATCCGCGTAATATGGGTCGGGATTGCAGCCGTCAATGGGCAGGGTCAAAGCCTTTTTCGCCAAAATGGCGGCCATTTCCATAGTGCCTCCGATGCCGACGCCCACTACGACGGGCGGGCAGGGGTTGCTGCCGCCCTTTTCCACAGTCTCGACGACGAAGCTCTTGACCCCCTCCTCCCCGTCCGAGGGCTTGAGCATCCTCACGCCGCTCATGTTTTCGCTGCCGAAGCCCTTGGGAGCGACGGTGATAGTGAGCCTGTCCCCCCGAACCTGAGTCAAATGGACGATAGCAGGAGTGTTGTCGCCGGTGTTCACCCGGCGCAGAGGATCGGCGACGACGCTCTTGCGCAGGTACCCCTCCCGGTAGCCCCGGCGCACTCCTTCGTTGACGGCCTCCTCAATTGTCATTCCCTCGACCGCCGTTTCGTTGCCCATCTCCACAAAGAATACCGCCATTCCAGTGTCCTGACATATGGGCATTTCCTTTTCCCGGGCGAGGTCGGCATTTTCGACAATTTTTTCCAAAATTGATCTCCCCAGCGGGGATTCCTCGGTTTCCACAGCCCGGCAAAGTCCCCGGTACACGTCGTCGCACAGTCTGCGGTTGGCGTCCACGCAGAGCCGGGCCACGGCGGAAATTATTTCGTCTGCTTTTATAACGCGCATAACTATCGTCCCTTCGCTGTTTTTTAAGCGTTCCGAGCGGTTTCTTTACGCCGGTCACGGAAAATAGACCGCTGAGAAGCTTTCGGTGTTGCCTTAAGTATAGCACATTTCGGCGGACTTTTCAATATTTTTTAATAAAATTCATCGCGGCGGGTACACTATGCCCTAAAGGAGATGGTCATATGTTCAAAAAGATAGCGCTCGCGGCCGCCATAGCCGGGCTGTACCTACTTAAGCTGGCGCTGGCGGATCGGGGCATCACAATGGATCTGCAAACCGCTTTAATATAGGAGGAAGTATGACAAATCAGGAATATTCCAAATTAGTTGACCAATACACAAAAAACTCGCCCCTGTGGTCGGACTGTCTCAAGGCCTTTCTGGTGGGCGGGCTGATCTGCACCCTTGGAGAGGGGCTTCGCCATCTCTATCTCTATCTGGGGGCTGACAAAACCGCCGCTGGCTCATGGGTCAGCATAAGCCTTATTTTTCTGGCGGCGCTGCTCACGGCTCTGGGAGTTTTTGAAAAGATAGCCCGTTTTGCCGGCGCGGGAACGCTGGTACCCATAACGGGCTTCAGCAACTCGGTGATCTCCCCGGCCATGGAGTACAAAACGGAGGGCTTTGTCACCGGAGTTGGGGCAAAAATGTTCATCGTAGCCGGTCCCGTAATAGTTTACGGCACGGCGGCGTCAATTATCGCAGGCATTATTTACTATCTTTTCTTGAGGTGATAATATGGAAAAGCTGAGACGGGGAACCGTAAAATTCACCGCTCCGCCGCAGATACTGGCTCACGGCTGTACGGTGAGCAAAAAGGAAAGTCAGGGGCCTCTGGGCAGCCTTTTTGACCAGGTTCAAGAGGACGAGTACTTCGGTCAGGACAACTGGGAAAAGGCGGAAAGCCAGTTTCAGGCGGCGGCAATCAATATTTGTCTGAACCGGGCCGGGATAAAAGGCTCCGATCTGGACGGGGCGGTCGGCGGCGACCTGTTGAACCAGTGTACCGCCACCTCCTTTGCCATAAAGGATCTCAAAGCCCCGTTCCTTGGGGTCTACGGGGCCTGCTCCACCATTGCGGAAAGTCTGATTACCGCCGCCGCCCTTGTGGACGGAGGCTATGGCGAAAGGGTGCTGGCCAGCGCGGGCAGTCATTTTTGCAGCGCGGAAAAGCAGTTCCGAACCCCCCTGGAATACGGGAGCCAGCGGCCGCCCTCCGCCCAGTGGACCGTGACCGGCGCGGGAGCGGTTCTGATAGGCAAGACCGGAGGTAAGGCCCGTATAACCGCCGCCACTGTCGGCACCATTGTGGACATGGGAATAAAGGACGCCAATCACATGGGCGGAGCCATGGCCCCGGCCTTTGCCGACACAATCGCCGCCCACCTCAGAGGCGTGGGAGCCAGGCCCATAGACTACGACGCCATTTTTTCAGGCGACTTGGGCGTTATAGGTATTGATCTGGCCCAGGAGCTGCTGCGCCGGGAGGAGATCGACATTTCCTCGGTTCATCACGACTGCGGAGAAATGATATTCGACCGGAAGAGCCAGGACGTTCACGCCGGAGGAAGCGGCTGCGGCTGCGCGGCAAGCGTTCTCTGCGCTCACGTACTGCCAATGTTGGAAAGCGGTCAGTGGAAGAGGGTGCTGTTCTGCGCCACTGGCGCGCTGCTCAGCCCAACCACTGTATTGCAGGGCGAAAGTATCCCCTGCATAGCCCACGCGGTGGAGCTGAGGGGTCCGGCGGAACCTGCCGAACCAACGGAGTCTAACGAACAGGCGGGCTGATTCACTTTAAATGGGGCTGTAAAAAAATGGCGCAGACCTGCGTCGTCGCAAGCTCGGTATCGCTTGTTTCGATTTGAAAAATCGAAACGTGGCTCACCTCGCTGCGACTCCTTTCCCCCGCAAAATCGGCTTCGCCGTTTTGCGGGGGCCCTGTTTTTGCTGGAAGTCTTTAATTAAGCCAAATTTATGTAATGATAAACACGGCAATAAAATCAAAACTGTGAATTGATGCAGAAAAACCGCCTTTTTACGAGAAAAAGACGGTTTTTATTTTTTTCTATGCCCTTGAACTACAAACGAAAATTGTTATTAGTTTTTTTACAGCCCCCTAATTCGCCAATACTTTCACCTCATATATCTGAGGCGGATAGTTGTTTTCGTTGGGATGACTGCGGGGCTTGGCATTTTCCACAGTTATCCTGAGATATCTGGCGTCGGCGGAGAGCTGATCCACAGTGAAACCGTAGTCCGTATAGCCCTCGGTATTGTCAATAAGGGTGGTATAATCCCGACCGTAGACCGCGCCCTCCACCTTGTACTGGTAGTACGGCTCGGAGCCGTTCCATATGAGCCAAGAGATTTGCAGCTCGGACAGGCTGCGAACCTCGCCAAGGTCAACCTCCCAGACATAGGGCCACTGGCTGTCCTCGCCCTCAAGGCTGCCGGCAGTCCAAATAGTTTGATAGTTACCGTCATTAGCCAGAGCGCTGTCTCCGAGGAGCGAATCTGACGTCACAGGCATATCCTGGGAAACTATGCGGCCGTTCTGCACGGGAACAAGGTCGTCGTTGTCCCAGTTATACAGCAGCTCGTCATAGAAATCATAGAACGCAAAGCCATTGGATACCGAAACCGGATAGCGGCGGTTAGTGGTGCGCTTTACGACCGCGTCCTGCCAGAAGTACATCCAGCGGTACGTACTCATGACATAGTTATCGCTGCCGGGCTTTAGGCGGAAAACAGTACCGGACTGAGACGAGAAGGTGCTGGTATTGCCCACTGTGCGCAGGGGCGACCAGGGGCCGTCGATGGTGGGGGCGGTGTTGTACATTCCCTGAGTGGGATACCATCCGGCGGTGCCGGAAGTGAACAGGTAGTAGATGCCGTCCACTTTCATCATGCTGGGCAGCTCACGCCAACTGTTGTGATTAACGATGCAGACCAACCGATTTACGTCCGTCCAGCTCTCGTTCAGTTCATAGAGGGCCAGGTCGGCATTGACGTTGATGGCGGCTATCAGGTAAGCCTTGTTGTCGTCGTCAACATAGACGTTCAAATCACGGGTGTCGCCGCCCTCGGGCCGGATGGCCCGGTGGAAGGTCCACCGCTCGCCGGGCTTGCCGGAGGCAAAGGCCGTCATAGCCGTGCCATAGCCGCCGTCCGCCTCAAGGTGAGCTATGAAAACAAACTCGTTGGTCACGGGGTTATATATAAAGTTTTGGCTCTCAAACCGGACTGTGTCAAAGTTCTGGCAAGTCTCGTTTGCCAATATCTCCTGGTAATTCAGAACCTCGACAGGCTCGGTATAGGTTACGTCGTCGGCGGAGGTACTCATCATCAGTTGGCCGAAGCCGCCGTTGGGGCCGCCGCCCCAGGCTGAGAAGCTGTAATAAACCCCGTCCACGTACAGAGAGTTGGGCCGGTCAAGGCCAGATTCCTCCAGGTTTGAGCTGGATTTCAGATCCGCTGGCAGGTCGTAAGGCACAACGGGCTTGGTAACGGCATGGTCGATAAGGCTGCCGTTCTCGTCCAGAGCGTAAACATCGTAGGAGTAGCTCTTGCCTATCTCAAGGTCATAGTCGTCGATAGACTTGCCGGTAAGAGAGGCCATAAGCGTGTAATCTCCGCCGTCAACGCTGCGGTAAACGTCAAATCTTGCGGCGTTTGTAAAGGTTCCCCACTGTACCTTGGCGTTGCTGACCTTATCCTCGCCTTTCAGGACAAAGAGAGTCGCCGCCGCGCCTATTATGCGGTCGTCGCTCTCCCCCGCCTCAGTGAGGGTGAAGGTCTGGCGGCCGGAATGGCCCATGACCTCCTGACTGAACACGCCGTCGATCTCGGTCATGTACAGCTCGGAATTCTTGTTCATGAGATAGTAAGTATCTGTTCCGGCCGGAACCAGCTCAAAGATTTGGTTGTTGCCATAGTTGGTATCGTACTGTGTCACAGAGGCTCCCGGCTCAGTGCTGCCGCCGGGAATGTCCATGCTGCGGCGGCTGGCCTTGTTGGTAAGGATATAGCTGCCGCTGCCCTGAGTCACGAAATCCCAGAGCTGAATGTCGCTGTCGCTGGGATCGGCGGCCACGATGCGGGCGCTGTTTTCAGCGGATCCGTCGGCGGTGGAAACGACCTTTTCGGTACCGGCGATGCCGATGCGGTAGAACTTGCCGCCAATTTTCTCCTCACTGTAAGGGCTTACGGCATCCATACCGAGACCGGCGATGATGTTAGCAATGTTCGCGGCCTGATCCGTCAGTACTACGGTACCGTTTTCGGCGGCGGACACATATTTTCCGGTGGAAACGCTGCACAGCGAGTTATTTTTAAAGGTGAACATCTGGCCGGTGGAAAGGTCTGGCTCAGCCAAGGTGAGCGCGCCGTCCTTTACGGCCAGGGCAAGGCCGCTGGCCTTGTTGGTAAACTGATAGCGGCGATTGCCCCTGAGAGTGACCTTCCACACGTTGGCGTCGGCGCCGGTCCCCGAGGTAGTCCGGGGAACGGAGTTGGCGTCGGTAAGCTTAAGGCCGGTCGCCATCCGGTACGTCTCGCCGGCCGATATGTCTTGAAGGGATATAGTCACATACCGCCCGTTCAATTCGTCATGCTCCGCAATCATCGTGCCGCCGACTTCATTGGGAACTGCCGCCGCGGTCACCGGGACTTCCCTAAGCTCAAAGATCTGGGTATCGTCGCCCGCAAGGACGTTCTGAGCGATAACGCCGTCGGGACGCTCAGTCAGGTAAAGGCTTTCGTCATGGGCGCATTGGAGCAGATAGGTTCCGTCGCCACGGCTGACCGGACGCACCCACTGATTTGTGCCGTCGGTAATTCCGTAGATTATCAGGTTCAACTCCACATCGCTGCGCCCGTTGGGAATATCGAAGGAGCGCAGGGCCTTTTTGTTGGTGACGGCATAGCGGCCGTCGCCGCGGGTGACGAACTTCCACACCTGCTTGTCGTCGGCAGGATCCGCGTCTCCCAGGATCACGCGCACGCCGTCGCCCAAATTGCCGTTTTCAAGGGTGAAGGCCTTGCCGCTGCTGTGCTGGACTATCTGGAAGTACCGACCGTTCATGACGTCATAGGTAATGTCCAAGGAGGAATCGCTCCTGACCCAAGCGGCGGTGGAGTCAAAGGCTTTGAGAGCGTCGATGGGCAAATACAGCGTATCTCCCACCTTAGAAACTGGGGCGGAAATAGTGACGGGCTTGCCGTTGACCTTCACATCGGCGGCCTTGTCCTCCACCCGTATGATAGTTTCGCCCCTCGCGGCCACAGTCGAGACGCCGTCAAGGCTTGGGGCGAAGCCAAGGATGGCGCATATATCCTCAAAGGCGAGGGCTATGCCTCCGTCCCTATCAACGGGGCCGAAGGCGAGTTCGACCGGCGCGCCGTTTACAGTTACCTGAGCGTCGGCGGCGAACGCCGGAAGTCCCGTCAGGGCCGTAAACAGCATGGTCACGGCTAATATGAGTCCTAAACTTTTTTTCATTTTCACATCTCCTCGTGTATTTGATTATTCAGGTAACACCTGCTCTATTATATCAATTATACTATAGCCGCCCAAAAATAGCAATGGGTTTTTGATATGTAATTTTGTGACATATGCGCCGACAAAAGCGGTTTCCCCATATGCCCCGCTCCATCGCCCGCCAGCATGGCGTTGTGCGCCGCCAATAAAAAGCGAGACGTTTACAGCCCCATATTTCGCACAAAAAATCGGAGCAAGCCTCAAAAAGCTTGCTCCGACGCTAATGGCGGACAGGGTGGGATTCGAACCCACGAGCCCGTGAGGACTACCTGATTTCGAGTCAGGGCCGTTATGACCACTTCGATACCTGTCCATATTACGTTGTTTTTTCACGTGCGCCTTTAAAAAAATCGTTCAGCAGAGCCGCGCACTCCTTCTCCATTACGCCGCCCACCACCGCTGTGCGGCCCCCGTACAGGTGACGGGCAAACAGGTCTAACCTGCCACCGGCGGCCCCGTATTCAGGATCATAGGCCCCGAAGATCACCCGATCCATACGGGCGTTCAATATCGCCCCCGAACACATAACGCAGGGTTCCAGCGTCACGTAAATCTCACAGCCCCCAAGCCGCCAATCGCCCACGGCCCTGGCCGCTTGGCTGATAGCCGCTATCTCCGCGTGAAGCAGAGGATTTTTCTCCCGTTCGCGAAGATTGTGTCCCGCGCCTATGACCAGCCCGCCGCGAACCACTACGGCCCCTACCGGTATCTCTCCCAGATCCAAAGCCTTTCGGGCCTCGGCAATTGCCAGTTCCATGAATCTGTTCTCCATAACGAGCCGCTCCCTTTCGCGCCGAGGAGCGCTTTTTCCGGCGCATTTATTATAATACCACAAATCCCCCATTTAGTCAAGTGCTTTTTTACAAAAAAGCACTCGCAAAAAAATCCTCACAATTTGCATTTTACTCTTGCGAAATTTGCAATTATGTGGTACAATGAGATAGTTAATGAACGTTTAATTTTTTCACAAAGGGGGAAGCATAAGTGGAAGCAAAATACATCTTTGTGACGGGAGGCGTGGTTTCCGGCCTTGGCAAGGGGATCACCGCGGCGTCTCTGGGGCGTCTGCTAAAGTGCAGGGGCTACAAAATAACCATCCAAAAGTTTGATCCGTACATCAACTTCGATCCCGGCACCATGAGTCCTTATCAGCACGGCGAGGTCTTTGTCACCGACGACGGAGCCGAGACTGACCTCGATCTGGGCCACTACGAAAGGTTTGTTGACGAAAACCTGAACAGCAACTCTAACGTGACCAGCGGCAAGGTCTATTACAGCGTAATCAACAAAGAGCGCCGGGG
>CANQKL010000073.1 GCA_947624455.1 uncultured Clostridia bacterium | reverse complement strand
CGGGGCCTGGCCGCTGGCTTTCGGGATTGTGGCACCAAAGGCACTTTAAGGGGCAGCCCTTAAAGAACACAGTGGTTCTTATTCCCGGCCCGTCATGGGTGGAAAACCGCTGTATATTAAACAAGTACATACCGAATTACTCCTATCCTTATTATAATACTCCATTTCCGCCCTCTTGTCAAGAATTTTTGGGAAATTTTGTAGATAAAAAAATTTGTCCGAACCCTTGTTGCGACAGACAATCCCATGATTTTTGAGGTAAAATTTAAGAGGTGATGGAAATGCCCGTTGTCTACATAGACGTTTTGTTCGGAGTCAATCTGTTCATCAACTACATAATGCTCCGAGCTGTGGGACTCATCCATGGCGCCAACCCCAGTCGCTGGCGGACGCTGCTGGGCGCCGCCATAGGCGCGGCTTACGCCGTGGCGGTGTTTTTCCCAAATCTGAGTCTGTTTTACTCGCTGGTTTTCAAGCTTCTGGCCTCGGGACTGATGATAGCCGCGGCCTTTCCCATTTATGGAGTCTGGGATTTTCTCAGGCTGACGGCCCTATTTTACGCGTCGTCGGCGGCCTTCGGCGGCCTGAGCTTCGCCCTGTTGTTCCTGACGAACTGGGGGCCGAAGCTGGGAGCGGCGTACAGTAACGGCATAGTTTACCTGGATGTGCCGGTCACGGCCCTGTTTTTGGGAGCGGTTGCCTTCTACGGACTGCTGGGGCTGGGACGGACCGCCTACCGTCTGAGCCGAAGGGCGGGGCTGCGCCACAAGCTGGTGGTGGAGCTGGACGGCAAAAAGGCCGTGCTGACCGCATTAGCCGACACAGGCAACATTCTTGTCGATCCTATCAGCCACGCCCCGGTAATAGTGGCGGAGTTAGAAGCTCTCAAGGGGCTTTTCGACTACTCCGTAAGGGTGGGCCTCAGCTCGGACGACCTTCAAGAGGGACTGGGGCTAATGGCGGAGCGGGGCTTCCGCGCCAGGCTCATCCCCTTCAGCTCGGTGGGCGAACAGGAGGGCATGATGGTGGGTTTTGTACCGGATAAGGCGGCCGTCCGCCGGGGCGGGAGAGTGCTGCCCATGGACAACTGTGTGATAGGCATATACCCCCATCGGCTCTCTCCGGACAAGAGCTATGACGCCCTGTACAATCCAAATTAAAGGAGGCGAGGCCATAATGGCTTCGATAAAATTTTTTCGCACGGTGTTCTCCCATTACGTACCTGACCCCGGAGAGATAAACTACATCGGCAACAACGAATACCTCCCCCCTCCCCTGTCCCCGGAGGAGGAAGCGCGCTGTGTGGCGAACATAGCGGACGTAAAATGCCGCAACACCCTGATCGAACGGAACCTGCGGCTGGTAGTCTATATTGCCCGGCGCTTCGACAACACAGGCATCTGCCCCGACGACCTGATATCCATAGGCACTATCGGACTCATCAAGGCCATCAACACTTTCAAGGCCGAAAAAAACATAAAGCTGGCCACCTACGCCAGCCGCTGCATAGAAAACGAGATACTCATGTATCTGCGAAAAAATAGCAACAGTAAGATATTAGTCTCATTTGACGAACCGCTGAACGTGGACTGGGACGGCAACGAGCTGCTGCTGGGGGACATACTTGGCGCCGATGGGGACAGCGTTGATAAGCATATCGAGGACGAGGTGGACTACCAGCTTCTCCACCAGGCCATGGATCGGCTGAGTCAGCGCGAAAAACAGATCGTGGAGCTGAGGTACGGCCTGGGCGGGAAAAAGGAGCTTACTCAGAAGGAAGTAGCCGACCTGCTGGGCATCAGTCAGAGCTACATTTCCCGGCTGGAAAAGAAGATCATCGCCCGGCTGAAAAAGGATATGATAAAGTATATGTGACCGCCCCGACGGCCCATCGCCCCGCCATGCCTCCGGCACATTCATCCCGCTAAAAAATCCCATGAAAAAATCGCGTCGCCCGCGATTTCTTCATGGGATTTGACTTACCCTTTTTACGCCATGGCGGCAAGAGCCGTAGCCAGCTGAGACTTTTTGCGGCTCACGGTGTTCTTATGGAACACATTTTTAGCCGCGGCCTGGTCAAGCTTCTTTACGCAGTAAGTAAACTGAGCCTGAGCGGCGGACTTATTCCCCTCGGCCACAGCGGCGTTGAACTTCTTGATCTCAGTCTTGATGGCGGACTTGATCATGCGGTTCCGGAGGGTTTTCTTATCAATAACGAGTACCCTCTTCTTCGCAGACTTGATATTAGGCATGGTATTTCACCTCCGTAATGTACATCAGCTTTTTCAGAATGATATTATAACACTATTTCCAAACAAATGCAAGTCCTTTTTGAAAAAAACTTAAAATTTTTGTCCTTTGTCTTTTTCCGTTTTCTCGGCGGTCTCTGAACCGCCGTAGCCGTAGTCATAACCGTAATTGCGGCCGCCATAGCTATAACCGCCGTAACGGTAATAGCCCTTGCGCTTGTATTTATACTTATAGTTCTCTCCGTCGGCCTCGACGCCGTTAAAGATGCCGCCCAGTATCTTGGCGTTAGCCAGGCGCAGCTGCTCGACAGCCTCGGTGACGGCTCCCTTGTCAGTGCGGTTGTAGCGGGCCAGCAGCAGCACTCCGCTGCAATACTTGGTCAGTATGGCGGTGTCCGTCACCGCCAGTACCGGCGGCGTGTCGATGAACACATAATCGTACTCCTGACTGAGAGTTTCGATCACCTCCTGCATTTTGGAGGAGTCCAGCAGCTCCGAAGGGTTGGGGGGTATTTCACCGCTGACCAGCACGTCCAAGTTCTCCCGGACGCCTCGGCGAATGGCGGTGTTAAGATCGGTCATCCGAACCAGCACATTGGAAAGGCCCGGCTTCTGCGGGATGTCAAGGAGGCTGGCAATATTGGGTCGGCGCAGGTCGCAATCAACTATGATGACCTTTTTATTAGTCTCGGCAAAGGAGATGGCCGTGTTTACGCAAGTGGTACTCTTGCCCTCGCTGGCCATGGAGCTGGTAATGATTATCTTATTGCTCTTTTCCTCCGGAAGCGAAAACAGTATATTGGTACGCAGGGCCTTGTATGCCTCCTTTATCTGAAAGGGGGTATTCTCGTTAAGGATATAAAGGCGTTTTTCCTCAATAGTCATACTGTCAGCCTGAGACTGACGGCTGCGCTTTTCAAAGCCAAGAATTTTGCGAATAGAACTTCTTTTCTTCATGAGTTACCTTTTGCCTCCCGCTTTTCTGTTTTGTTGCCGTTATTGCCGCCGTCTCCATTTTTGTCCGGCGTCGCCATCATGCTCTGTATCATGCCCAGTACAGGGGCGTCCATAGCCTTGGCGAAATCATCGCTCTTTTTGAGCCGGGTGTCAAGGAAATATATGGCCAGTACAATGGCTGAGCTTACCACAAAACCGGCTAAAAATCCGATGAGGGCGTTACGGTTGTTGTTGGGATATGACTTTTGCAACGGATCGACGGCATAGTCTATTATCGTGGTGGTCGCGCCCTCGATGTGTTCGGTTATCTCGGCGGTGCTGCTCTGGGCAACGGCGTTAGCTATCTCCGCAACGTCAAACTGTTCCTTGCCGGTTACAGTTATGGCAAAGATGCCAGTGTCCTCAATGAGCTGAGTGCTTACCATGCTCAAAAGCTCGTCCGGGGTATAACCCGTAAGGCCGCCCTCGTCAATAGCCCTCTGCATTACCGGCTTGATATTTACAAATTCCTGATATGTCGGCACCAGCTCGGCCGAGGTAGTGATCTGGGTTTGGGATATGGATTCCGCGTAAGTGTTAGACTTACGGTTGTTAACGTAGAGTATTACCTGAGCCTGATAAAGAGGCTGAATGAAAAAGCAGCTTATTCCGTATGCCAATACCGCGCCGAACAGGGCCGCGGCCACGATCCAGGCCGCCTTTGCCCGAAGGGCGCCGAACACCTCCAGGAGGTCAATATTGACATCCCCGCTTTCCTCCTCAAGCTCGGTATCCTTTTCCTCAAGGTTCATCTTTTCACCGTCCTTATCGTCGTTTACCCCAGTCTACATCTCTGTAAGGGGATTTATCACAATGCCCGTGATGAGTTTGGGATAAAAATATGTGGACTTCTGGGGCATTTTTTCGTTGACCAGCGAGATCTCCTTTATCTGGCTGACCTTTGTGCCGTTCAGCAGAAAAACGCAGTTAGCCCGACCGCTGTCCACGGCGGCAAAGCCCTCCTCCGCGTCCCGGGTGTAGGTGAGGTTTATCTGCTTCGCCATATTTTCTTTGTCTATTTTCAGGAGTTTTTCCAATATCAGGGTGTGAAGAACGCTCACGTCAAGGCTCCTGTACTCCGGCCCCTTTTCCGGAAGGGCCGCCTCCATCGCGGCCGGATCCTTCAGCGTCAGAAGGAAGCACTTATTCTCAAAATACAGGATGTAGGCGTTTTTATCCGCGTTACCGGCCAACAGCTTCTCCGCGTCGGCGCGGTTCGTTTCCGTTATTTCAAAATCAGCGGCCGCGGCGGCGAGCAGCTTTTCCCCGTCAAAATCCTCTATTTCCCGAACGATGCGGTGAGTGGGGAAAACCACCAGCCCAGGATCGCTCATGTCCACAAGAAACATCATGCAATACTTCCACAAGCCGCCCGGCGCGCCCTGCTCCTCCATGTACCGCTTATAGTTCAGGGCGGTCTCATAGCGGTGGTGGCCATCGGCAATAAAGAGCTGCTTATCCTCAAACAGGCGGCTTATCTCCCCGGTAACGGACGGGTCTGAAATGATCCACACGTTCTGCCAAAGGCCGTCAAAGGCCTCGAAGCTCAGATCCGGCTCCCTTTCCGACAGGCTGTTTATGAGCCTGGGCAGTTGACCGCTCTGATCGTTGTAAAGAGAATATATCTGGCTGAAATTGCAGCCCGTGGCTTTCATCAGCTCAAAACGGTCGGCCTTCGCCTTAGAAAGAGTTTCCTCATGAGGGAGAACCTTTTTCTCCGAAAACTCGCTTAGCTCCACGGCGCCAATAATGCCCTTGAGGGACATTTCCTTACCGCCGTGGCTGAAAATTTCTTCATAAATATAGAAGCAGGGCTTTTCGTCCCGAACCAGCGCCCCCTCCTCCAGCATACGCCGAAGCTCGGCCGCCGCCCTGGTGTAACGGTTATCGTCCCCGGTGTCCTCCGGGAACTGGTAGCCGTACTCCAGCCGGATAACATTGTCCCTGTCCATCTCGTAAAACGCCTTCTGCTCCTGAGGAGAAATGATGTCATAGGGCGGAGTAGTGACCCTGCTAAGATCCTTACCCGCGTATCTCAAACCTCTGAAAGGTATGACTGCCACTATTGTCACCTCTTATTTCCGAGCAAATTTTAATTATGCTTTTTATATTATACTACAAGATGGTAAAAAAATCAAGTGCAATTTTAAATATTATGATATAATTTTTTTGCCACATCGGGTCAGTGCGGCGGCATGGCGCACGATTTCCGTCATTTCCGCCAGTTCGTCCTCGTTCAGGGCCGAAAGTAGCCCAACTATATGGTCCACTCCGCCGCCGGTCCGTCCCGTCATCAGATAGTCGCAGGTGACGTTCAGCGCTTTGGACAAATTAAACAAGGTGTAAGCGGACATACCTTTTCTGCCGACCTCGATTTCGTACAGGAACTTTGGCGTTATCTCCGCCATTTCACTGAGCCGTTCGCGCGAAAGCCCGTTCTTCTCCCTCACGTTTCTTATGCGTCTGCCTATTTGTCCCTCAAAATCGTTCATTTTATCATCTCCCGTATATATTAGCATACCATAATAGTTGATAAAAAAAACGAACGATAGTACTTGACAAACCTTACCTATTGTGGTAAAATAAATATGGCTAAAGTTCCTTAGCCCCAGAAGGCCCATTTATGGGCGTCCTGGCGTTTTCATTCTAATTTCTTTTCTCGACGGCTCAGCCGTCTCCCGGGGATACTGCACTCCGGGTCACAAATTCGGGGATCGGGCAAGATCCCCAGGCCGCGCCGAAAAATTTGGCGCGCTTCAAAGGGGGACCCGGCCCGGTCCCCCTTTGATAAAACCTCGAAAAGATTTATGTTTTTACATTTAATACTTATAAGGTAGATTTTACCGACAGTCTTTGGGACTCCTTAGGAGTACCCACTTTTTTTATTTTTTTTTTCAAAAACCTATTGACAAATCCAAATTTTGTGCTATACTATAAACCATAGTAAACCTATGGGAAAACATTTTTCAAGAAATGAGGTCAATAGAAATGGAAAAAAGAGAATGGAAATTTGAGACAAAACAGCTCCATGTGGGTCAGGAACAGGCCGACCCCGTAACGGATTCCCGAGCGGTGCCGATTTACGCCACTACAAGCTATGTGTTCCACAACTCCCAGCACGCGGCGGATCGGTTCGGTCTAAGGGACGCTGGCAACATTTACGGCCGGCTCACCAATCCCACTCAAGATATTTTCGAGCAAAGGATGGCCGCTCTCGAGGGCGGCGCTGGCGCACTCGGCGTGGCCTCCGGCGCGGCGGCGCTGACCTACGTCTTTCAGGCTTTGGCTCAGGACGGCGGCCATATTGTTGCCTCCAAGACCATTTACGGCGGCACCTACAACTTTCTCCAGCACACCCTGCCCCACTACGGCATAACCACCACATTTGTGGATCCGGATCAGGACGGAGCTTTTGAGGCGGCTATAAAAGACGATACCCGGGCCGTATTCATCGAGACCCTTGGCAATCCCAACTCCAACATCATCGACATTGAGGCCGTTGCGAAGATCGCTCACAGCCACAACATTCCCCTGGTGGTGGACTCCACCTTTGCGACTCCATATCTGGTAAGACCCATCGAATACGGCGCGGATATAGTCGTTCACAGCGCGACCAAATTCATTGGCGGCCACGGAACGGCCATCGGCGGAGTTATAGTTGACGGCGGAACCTTCGATTGGGCCGCCAGCGGCAAATTTCCCCAGTTTGTGGAGCCAAATCCCTCCTACCACGGCGTCAGCTTTACGGCGGCGGTAGGGCCTGTGGCCTTTGTCACATACATAAGGGCCATCCTTCTCAGGGACACCGGAGCCACCCTCTCTCCATTCCACGCTTTTATCTTCCTCCAGGGCTTAGAAACCCTGTCTCTCAGGGTAGAGCGTCATGTGTCCAATGCTCTGAAGATAGTTGAATACCTGAACAGCCACCCCCAGGTGGAGGCTGTTCACCATCCCTCCCTGCCGGACGAACCCAGTCACGAGCTGTACAAAAAGTACTTCCCGAATGGGGGCGGAAGCATCTTTACCTTTGAGATAAAGGGCGGTCAGGCCGAAGCCCACAAGTTCATCGACAATTTGGCGATCTTTTCCCTGTTGGCCAACGTGGCCGACTCAAAGTCGCTGGTGATCCACCCCGCCACCACTACCCACTCTCAGTGCAATGAGCAGGAGCTGGCGGAACAGGGTATCAAGCCCAATACCATCCGCCTTTCCATCGGTACGGAAAATGTGGATGACCTTATAGCCGCTCTTGACGACGCGTTCGCGGCGGTGAAAGCATAAACATTAAATATAAGCATAATTGAAAGAAGGAATTTATATGTCCAAAATTTACACTCAGCTCACTGACCTGATAGGTAAAACTCCCCTTCTGGAGCTTGTAAACTACGAGAAAGCCAATAACCTTGAGGCGCGTATCGTTGCCAAGCTGGAGTACTTTAATCCGGCGGGCAGCGTAAAGGACCGCATCGCCAAGGCCATGATAGACGACGCCGAAGCCAGCGGCAAGCTCAAGCCCGGCGCGGTCATCATTGAGCCGACCTCCGGCAACACCGGCATAGGCTTGGCCTCGGTGGCTACGGCCCGGGGCTACCGGATCATAATCACCATGCCCGAGACAATGAGCGTCGAGCGGCGCAACCTGCTCAAAGCCTACGGGGCCGAGCTGGTTCTCACCGACGGAGCCAAGGGCATGAAGGGCGCTATC
>CANQKL010000072.1 GCA_947624455.1 uncultured Clostridia bacterium | reverse complement strand
TTTGTGACCTTGGACAGGGCCGACGCTGGCGAGACTCTGCCAGCCTGGGGTCTGACGCTGGAGGAAGTGGAATACTGAATTTTAAGGAAAAAAGGAGGAGAGGAAATGTCGTTGAAAGAACTGAATCGGCCCGCGCGGGAGGCGTTCCTTGAAACGGCTGACTTCGTGGCCCGGACGGACGGCGTTATATCCGACGCGGAGGCTCGGCGCATTGAGGGCTACCGCAGGGAGTTCAATATTTCCGAGGACGAGTATAGCGTCGGCGACGGCGGATACAGCTTGGAGAGCGCGTTAGACATTTTGAAGGATCTCCCGAAATATGAGCGCGCCGTGGTTTTCGAGGAGCTGGAACAGTTAGCCATGTGCGACGAATATGACGAAAGAGAAAAGGTTGTTATCAATGCCATCAGAGATGTGCTTGAGATATAAAATTAAGAATTATATTGAGGATGATAGAAATGGAATTTAAGGAACAAAGCTTCGTGACTCTGCTCATGGGTAACGATATCAACGTTTACAGCGTGGCTCGGGCTTTTCACGAAGCCTATGGTATGCGCTCAACGTCGATCGGCAAAAAGGGCGGCGCTCCCTGTGCCGACAGCAAGATGATAGAGCAGATGACGGAACCGGATATCGACGACCCGGCGGTGTTCGTTAGACGGGTCAACGATTTTGCCAACGCTCAGGTCAAGCCCGTGCTGCTCATGGGCTGCGGAGATAACTATGTCCGCCTTATCGCTGAAAACAGGGACAAGCTGTCCGAAAATATTATTGCCCCTTATGGCAGCGGAGAGCTGCTGAACAGCCTTATGGATAAGGAGCGGTTTTACCAGTTGTGCGACAAGCACGGTATCGAATACCCCGCCACCTATGTCTGCACGCCTAATACTATGGAGGTGACGCCGGATTTCGACGCTCCCTACATACTCAAGCCCTGCAACGGGCCGGAGTATTTTGCCCATCGGTTCGAGGGGCAGAAAAAGGTGTTCAAGCTGGACAGCCTTGAGGAACTGCGCAGTACCGTGGCCGCCGTTTACAACAGCGGTTACCGCGACAATCTGATAGTCCAGGACTTTATTCCCGGGGACGACACATATATGCGCGTACTCACAAATTATTCCGACAAAAACGGCAAAGTAAAGCTCATGTGCCTGGGACACGTGCTTCTTGAGGAACACACCCCTTACGGCATCGGGAACCACGCCGTTATCATAAATGAGTGTGACCGCGAGCTGATGGAAAAGTTCAAGGCCCTGTTAGAGGAAATAGGCTTTACGGGCTTTTCCAACTTTGACATCAAGTATGACCGGCGGGACGGAAAGTTCAAGGTCTTTGAGATAAACGTCCGCCAGGGGCGCAGCAACTTCTATGTGACCGGCGCGGGCTATAACATCGCCGAATATGTGGTCAAAGACCGTATTTTGGGCGAGGAGCTGGGCGACACGGTCTTTGCCGACAGGGAGAACCTCTGGCTGGTGGTGCCTGAAAAGGTGGCCTTCGACTACATAAAGCCAGCCGAGTACAGGATGAGGATGAAGGCGCTCATCCGTCAGGGCAGGGTGGTGAATCCTCTGTTTTACAAGGGCGACAACAAGCCCGTGAGGATGCTGCGGTTGATAAAGCTGCACACTTCCCATTTCGCTAAGTACAAAAAATATCTGGGAAAGTAGGACCCTTTTATGCTTACACTTGGAATAATAGGAGGCATGGGGCCGGAGGCCACGCAGGTCATGTACAGGGAACTGATAGAGTTCACCGACGCCAGGCGCGACCAGGATCATCTCGACGTCCTGATTTACAGCCACGCCTCCATGCCTGACCGCACCGCCGCCATAGAGTCGGGAGATACCGCTGAAGTAAGGACGCTATTGGCCGCGGACGCGCGCAAGCTGCGCCAGGCGGGGGCCGACGTACTCGCCATTCCCTGCAACACCAGCCACTGCTTTATCTCCGACGTTGAAAACGCCGTGGATATCCCTGTGGTGAATATGGTGGAGGAAGCCGCCGCCCATATTGCCCGCAAACCGGACATAAAGAAAGTTGGTATTCTTGCCACCGACGGCACGCTCAGAACAGGGCTTTATCGCAAAGCTCTGGAAAATTTGGGCCTCGAGGCCTTTGAACCCGACGAAAAGCACCAAAAAATCGTCATGCGTATTATCTATGACCAGATAAAGGCCGGGGAAAAAGGGGATCGGGATGACTTTGCCGCCGTGGATCTGTTCCTCAAGAAAAACGGCTGCGACGGGGCGATCCTGGCCTGTACCGAGCTAAGCGTTTTTCGGGCGAATCACGAGCTGGACAGCTATTATGTAGACGCGATGAAGGTTCTTGTCGAACGCTGCATAACGCTCTGCGGAGCCAGACTGAAGGGTGATAGCGAATGATATTGAGAGATTTTACGGAACTGTTTGAAAGTGGGGGCCTTAAGACTGAAAGCCGGGGGGACATGGGACGCCGGATAGAATATATTTCCTGCGACTCGGGCGATGTTCGGCCAGGCGCCCTTCTCCTGTGCAAGGGCGCCCATTTCAAAGACCAATATTTGAAGGAAGCCATTGAGAAGGGCGCCGTGGCCTATGTCTCCGAGCAAAAACGGGACTGCGAGGCTGACTTTATCCTTGTGGACGACGTGCGCCGGGCAATGGCGCTGATGGCCAACTACTATTACGATAACGCCTGGAGCAAGCTTAATCTTGTGGGGATCACCGGCACCAAGGGCAAAAGCACGACGGCCTATTTTGTGAAATATATTCTGGACGAGGCGCTCAGGGCTCAGGGGAAGAAGGAGTCGGCCATAATCTCGTCCATCGACACCTACGACGGAGTGGAGAACTTTGAAAGCCACATAACGACTCCCGAACCCTTTGAACTCCACCGCCACTTTGATAACGCCGTGAAAAGCGGCATAGATTATTTGACCATGGAGGTTTCCAGCCAGGCCCTGAAATATGACCGTGTGCTGGGAGTGGGTTTTACTGTCGGCTGCTTTTTGAATATAGGTCTGGATCATATAAGTCCAATCGAGCATCCGGACTTTGAGGATTATTTTAAGTCGAAGCTCCGGCTCTTTGAGAGCTGTTCCACCGCTGTAATAAATCTGGACTGCGACCGCGCCGATGAAGTTGTGGAGGCGGCTAAGGCCGCGAAAAGGGTGATAACCTTTTCTCAGAAGCGGGCGGACGCCGATATTTTTGCCTACGGCGTGCATAAAACGGAAAACGATACGGCCTTCATGGTAAAGACAAAGGACTTCGACATGGAGTTCACCCTCACCATTCCCGGCCTTTTTAATGTGGAAAACGCCCTTGCCGCCATAGGCATAACCATGGCGCTGGGCATAGACAGCAGATATATGCTCACCGGACTGATGAAGGCCAGGAGCAAGGGCCGGATGGAGGTCTATTCCAACGCCGACAAGACCGTTACGGTCATAGTAGACTATGCTCATAACAAGCTGAGCTTTGAGAATCTGTTCGCCTCTGTTAGAAAAGAATATCCGGGCCGGGCCATAGCGGCGGTCTTTGGCTGCCCCGGAAAAAAAGCCTTTGACCGGCGGAGAGATCTGGGCATCATAGCCGGGCGGTATTCCAAAAAGGTGTATATTACCGAGGAGGATCCCGGCGAGGAACCCGTGTCCCAGATATCCCGAGAGATTGCGGGATATGTGGCAGCCGAGGGGGGCGAGTATGAAATAATAGACGACCGGGGCGAGGCAATACGCAGATCCATTATGGACTGCGGCGAACCGACGGTAATCCTTGTTACCGGCAAAGGCGACGAGACTCGGCAAAAGCGGGGGATTCAGTATATCGACTGCCCCAGCGACGTGGAATACGCAAAAAAATTTCTTGACGAGTACGACGTGATCCACGCCACGGAAAAAATAAAGGGCTTTCAGGACATACTTCCGGCCCTTCACCGGCTGTACGGCCGCAACGTTGTGGTAAAGCTTGGCGGAAGCGTAATGGAGGACGAGACGCTGACCCGTTCGCTGATGGAGGATATCTCTCTGCTGTCCATGGTGGGCGCGAGGGTGACGGTGGTCCACGGCGGCGGCAAGGAGATAAGCGCCCTTTTGTCCAGGCTGGGGCTGGAGAGCCGATTTGAAAAAGGCTACCGGGTCACCGGCGAGGAGGAAATAAAGTACGTAGAAATGGCCCTCAGCGGCGGAGTGAACAAAAAGCTTGTGGGCGCCATATCGGCGTGCAACGTAAAGGCCGTCGGCATCAGCGGACGGGATGGGGGTACTATTTCCGCCCGGCGCAAAAGCGTGGACGGGGCGGATATCGGCTTTGTGGGGGAGATAACCGAGGTGCGGACTCGGCTCATAGACCAGCTTCTCGACGCTGGCTATGTTGTGGTAGTATCTCCCGTCAGCTCCGGCCCGGAGGGCGAACCCCTCAACGTCAACGCCGACGACGCGGCTACAGCGGTCGCCCGTAAGCTCATGGCGGATAAGCTTGTGTTCATAACCGACGTCAACGGCATATTTATTGATAAAAACAACGAAAAAACTGTTGTGGAATCCCTCAGCTCCAGCAAGGCAAGGCTGCTCATTGAAAATGGCTTCGTTGGCGGGGGAATGATACCTAAACTCGGCAACATCGTGGAGGCTGTGGAAAACGGAGTCTCCGAGGTCGAGATCCTCAACGGTAAGGTAAAAAACAACCTAATATCGTGTCTCATATCGGCCAAAAAGGTCGGCACGACCATAAAACGCGACAAATAAGGGCGGCCGTCCGCCCGAACCTTTTCCCTTTTGAAACGGTAAAATTATAGGAAGGAGCTTATGTTATATGAAGAACAAGGAATTTTGGTTCATTACCGGGGGCCAGCATCTCTACGGCACCGACGCTTTCGCCGAAATGGAGGCTCACAGTCGGGAAATCAGCGAATACCTCAGCTCAAAGCTGCCCTGCAAGGTAGTCTCCAAGGGGCTTGTGACGCTGCCGGATGAGATAACGAATGTTATCGCCGAGGCAAACTATGACAAAAACTGCGCCGGCGTCATTATGTGGATGCACGTGTTTTCGCCCTCTAAAATGTGGATCGCGGGCCTTAAGGCTTTGCAGAAGCCTATGCTCCACCTCCACACCCAGTATAACCGCGAGATACCCTGGGATACCATTGACATGGACTTTATGAATCTGAATCAATCCGCCCACGGCGACCGCGAACACGGCTTTATAGTGAGCAGGATGGGAATTCGCCGTAAGGTGGTAGTGGGCCACTGGCAGAATCAGGATGTGATTGATAAAATAGGCTCATGGATGCGGGCGGCGGCGGCCTGGGACTACAGCAAGAATCTCAAGGTAGCGCGTTTTGGCGACAATATGCGTGAGGTGGCGGTAACCGAGGGCGATAAGGTGGAGGCCCAGATCAAGCTGGGCTGGAGCGTAAACGGCTACGGAATGGGAGATCTGGTAAAAGTTATCGACTCCGTCACCGAGGCCGAGGTCGATGCCAAAATGGACGAGTACGCCAAAAAGTATGACTTTAACACTGACAATAAAGACGCCGTGCGCCTTCAGGCCAGATACGAGTGCGGCATAAGGAGGTTTTTGGAGGAGGGAGGCTTCGGCGCTTTTACCGATACCTTCGAGGATCTTCACGGCCTGCGTCAGCTTCCGGGCCTCGCTGTCCAGAACCTGCTGGCCGACGGTTATGGCTTTGGCGCCGAGGGAGACTGGAAAACCTCGGCCCTCACGGCGGTGATGAAGTATATGGCCCAGGGACTTGAGGGCGGCGCCGCTTTTATGGAGGACTATACATACCACCTCGAAAAGGGGAAGGAAATGGTACTTGGCGCCCATATGCTGGAGGTTTGCCCCACTATTGCCGCGGAGAAGCCGAAAATCGAAGTCCATCCCCTTGGCATCGGCGGCAAGGAGGATCCCGCCCGACTGGTGTTCGACGGTCAGCAGGGCCGAGCTGTGGCTGTGACGCTGCTGGATATGGGGGACAGGTTCAGAATGGTCTGCGCCGTTGTGGACATGACGAAGATAAAGAAGAAAATGCCAAAGCTCCCGGTGGCGAGGGTGCTGTGGAAGCCTATGCCCGATCTGGCAACCGGCGCCGAAGCTTGGATATTGGCCGGAGGGGCCCATCACACCTGCCTTTCCAACGCGCTAACAGTGGAAAATCTCCGCGACTTCGCTGAGATAGCCGGGATAGAATTCCTTGTTATAGACGAAAATACTACCATTCCCGAGTTCAAAAAGGAAATAATGTACAACGATATATACTATAAGTTAAACAGATAGAGGAGGGAAGAGGTATGAAACTGAAAAAACTTATTTGCTGTATTACGGCGGGTATAATGGCGTTGGCCGCGGTTCCCGCCATGGCCGTGGAGGGGGAGATAAACGTGACCGCTTACTGGAAGTTTGGCCGCGAGGGCGTGAAGTCCGGCCAGATAGGCGACGCCAGCCTTATTATCGCCGACCAGAGCGGCAGCGGGAACGACCTTAAAATGGAAACTTTCGGCAGCGGGGACTGGAATGAGTACCTTACGTTCTCCGATGACAGCATGACGGGCCAGGGCGGCAGCATGATATTTGACGGCGATACAAAGGGCAAGGTCGGCGCTGATTTTGTCACCGTGGACGGCGCGCCCATAAATAAAGAGACTTTCCGCAACGGCTACACCATGGAATATCTCTATTATTTCCCACTGGACTGGACAGTTGAGGACAAGTGGATGTGCCTCATGCGCCGCAGCGGCAGCGCTAAAAACGTACCCGAGGGCGAACAGGGAACCATGTATACCGCCATCTCGAACTGTAAGGAGATACAGTTTGTCACCTCCAACGCCGACGACAGTCACTGGATGGGCAGCGCGGCCTGGTCAGTGTCTATGGACGAGGGCGGAGTGTGGTACCACATAGCTATCATCTCCGACGGCAATGAGATAAGCACTTACGTAAACGGCTGCGAGGCCTTCCGCAACTATGTGACCCCGGCAATGAAAGGAATGTACGCCGACCCCAACGACGGTCATTTCCATGTGGGTACTTCCTGGTGGAACGGTCTTGACAAGTTCCTCCAGGGCAGCCTCCAGGAGGTGCGCATAACCGCTCAGCCCCTTGAAAAAAAGGATTGGCTCATAACCGAGCCTGAAAAATATTTAGGCGAGTACGGCAGCAATCGGGAGTATCAGCTCAAGGATCCCGACAACTATACCGTCGTTCTCCTGCCCGATACTCAGAATACCATTGAGTTCCGTCCCGATGTTATGAATAAGGCCATCGACGGGATAATCGAATCCGCCGACAGGTTCAACACCGTGGGCGTTATCCACCTTGGCGACGTGGTGGACGACAACAATGTGGACCAGCAGTATGTCAACGCCCGCGAAGCTTTTTACCGCCTGCCCGACGCTGGGATAAAGCTCCTTGTCCAGCAGGGCAACCACGACGGCTGGAGTTCGGGCATTCACAACTACTGGAACAGCTTCAGCGGAAAGAGTACGGCCTTCAAGCGCAGGACCGGCTGGTACCTGACCAACTCGCCCAACAACGATCAGAACAGCTCCTATATGTTTTTAAGGGCGGGAAGCTATGATTACCTTGTGATCTCCCTTTCCTGCACAGGCAGCAGCTCCGGCGGCAACGAAAACGTTCACTGGCTGGCCGCGGACGAGGCCTGGCTCGAGAGCGTGCTGAAGGAGTATCCTAACTGCCCCACTATCGTGACGACTCATGATCTTCAGAACTGTTCGCCTACCGACCCTTCCGCCGTGCAGCTCAGCGATAACGGCAAGGAACTGTGGAACATTGTCAAAAAGTATCCCCAGGTGTTCATGATGGTTGGCGGTCACAGCCATGGAAGCGGAGTTGAGATACTTAAAAACGACGACGGCGGGGATGTCATAAGTATGCTGGCGGACTATCAGTTTGCCTACAACGGCGGCAACGGCTTCTTCCGCTATCTGGAGTTTGACGAAAAGGCAAACAAGATATACTTTTCAACTTATTCTCCC
>CANQKL010000071.1 GCA_947624455.1 uncultured Clostridia bacterium | reverse complement strand
CCCGCGGTGACCCCGGATGAGGACGGCAGCGGCCCCATCATGGCCTATGACTTTGAGGACGGCACAGCGGCTGACGCCGTGGGTGACAATGACGCTACTCTCAACGGCAGCGCCAAGGTGATCGATGACGAAACTATGGGCAAGGTTCTGTCTCTGGACGGCACGAACAACAGCTGCATGGAACTTCCCAGGGGCGTTCTGGACGGCCGCAACGAGCTGACCGTTTCCATGGACGTTTACAACACTACGACGGGCAATTACTTCAACTTCACCATAGGTCAGGACAATATCCGATATCTGTTTACCAAGCTCATGGACAACGGCGTAAAGCTGGCTCTGACCTCCGGCAGCAACGTGGGTGAGGAATCCGCCGAAAGATATATCGAGAACATGAACGGAGTTTGGAAGAATGTCACCTTTACCGCTTCCGCGAAAGATGAACTCCTTCGGCTTTACATCGACGGCAGGCTCTATGCGGAGATGCCCAATATGTGCAACACTATCTCAGATCTGGGCAAGGACACCATGTCCTACATAGGCAAATCTTTCTGGGGTAATGACAAATATGCCTCCATGATGGCCGACAATGTGGAGATATATAACCGCGTGCTTTCCGACGAAGAAATCTTTGAAAAATACGCCCCCGCGCCTGTGGGCAATTACAGTCTCAGCGTGGACGCATCTGAAAGGGGCGCGAATGTCACCGAGGGTACAGTGGGCCTCTTCTTTGAGGATCTGAGTACCGCCGCCGACGGCGGTATATACAGCGAGGCCGTCAACAACCGCTCCTTTGAGGCGGTTGACGCCAAGGGCGACAGGAACAACCCTGTAAGCGTTCCCAGCTATGGCTGGAGTACGGTGGGCGGAGCCAAGGCCGACTATTCAAGCGCCGCTCCCCTCAACGATAACAATACCACATACCTGACCCTGACGGCCACTGCGGCGGGAGACGGCATTGAGAACAACTGCTACGCTGGCGACGGTAATGACAGCCGTCCCCTCAGCAAAGGTATGAACGTCGTTAAAGGCGGAAAGTACAACGCCAGCGTGTTCCTGCGGGGCAACTATGACGGCAATGTGACCATGCAGGTGGTTGACGGCAACACCGTTATAGGCGACGTGACATTTGACAAAGTCACCGGCGATTTCACTAAAATGACCGGCGTTATTACCGCGATTGAGGACTGTGACGACGCCCGGGTGAGAGTTGTGCTCTCCAAGGCTGGCACGGTGGATCTGGACATGGTTTCCCTCATTCCTCAAGCCACCTTCAACGGGCGCGACAACGGACTCCGCGCCGATTTGGTTGAAAAGCTGGCCAACCTTCGTCCCGGCTTTGTGCGCTTCCCCGGAGGCTGCATAATCGAGGGCTATAACCTTGATAACCGTTACCAGTGGAAGCACACTGTCGGCCCTGTGGAGCAGCGGATACAGAACTGGAACCGCTGGCAGACGGAGGGTACGTATAACTATGCCTACTGCCAGACCTATGGCCTGGGCTTTTACGAGTACTTCCTGCTGTGCGAGGACCTGGGAGCCGATCCCGTGCCTGTACTGAACGTGGGCCTCGCCTGCCAGTATCAGTCGGCGGAAGCTTCCAGCAAGGACGATCTTTACGACATTTATATTCAGGACGCCCTTGACCTTATTGAATTTGCCAACGACGATCCTGATGCGGACTGGACTAAATATGACTACTCAAAGGTAGACACCGCCAAGCCCGAGACCTTTGGCGGCAACTGGGCCAATCTTCGTGCGCTCATGGGCCATCCCGACAGCTTCAATATGACCTATATGGGCATCGGCAACGAGCAGTTTGACACCTCTGACTACAGCGAGGGCAAGGTTGACGGCGATGGCTGGGCCAACAACGGCAATAACTTCTTCTTCCGCTATGAGGCCTTTGAGGAAGCTATCCACAAGGTTGACCCCGATATGAAGCTCATTTCCACCTCCGGCCCCAGCTCTGACGATAACGGCGACCAGTACGCCGCAGGTTCCAGAGGCGGCTTCTCCAAGGCCTGGAGCTGGACAAACGACAAGCTTAAGGACAATACCGGCTTTGCCTATGCGGTTGACGAGCATTATTATAAGCAGCCTGACTGGTTCCTTGCCAACGTTAACCGGTATGACGTATATGACCGTGACGGCGCGGGAGTGTTCGCCGGTGAGTATGCTTCCCGATGGTGGGAGGAGCTTCGCGGCAACACCTGGGAGGCCGCTCTTTCCGAGGCCGCTTATATGACCGGTCTTGAGCGGAACTCCGACGTTGTCAAGATGGCCAGCTTCGCGCCCCTCTTTGCCAAGGAGGGCGGTTATCAGTGGTCGCCCAACATGATTTGGTTCAATAACGCCGAAAGCTACGGCACTCCCGACTACTATGTACAGGAGATGTACAGCCGTAACAGCGGCGATTACAACGTCAAGACCGCTCTTTCCGACACTACAGACGACTATGATGGCATAGCCGGCGTGGGTACTTGGCGCACCTCCGCGATATTCACCGACTTCACCGTTGTCAATGACGACACCGGCGAGGTAATTCCCACTGATGGCTGGAATACTGAAAACACCACCGGCTGGAATATCGAGGACGGCTCCGCGACTCAGACCCTTACAAACACCCAGGACGCAAACGCCTACATCTTTGCCAACATGGAGCCTATCACCGCCAGGAACTTCACTATCACCGTAAAGGCAACTAAAACGGGCGGAGCCGAGGGCTTTATAATCCCCGTCCTGGTAAAGGATAGAAATAACCTCATCCATTGGAACGTGGGCGGATGGAACAATGCAAAGTCCGCTTTTGAAAAGCGCGTCAACGGCTATAATACCCAGGTTTCCGATGATGCTCTGCCTATTTCGTCCGATGGCAAGGTACTCGTCGAGGGTCAGCAGTACGAGCTTAAGGTCGTTGCTAAAAACGGCACCTTGTTCGGCTTCATTGACGGCAGGCTCGTAAATACCTACAGGTATGACGCGGATCCCGTTTATGCCAACTCTGTTAAGGACGAAGAAACCGGCGACATTATCGTTAAGCTGGTCAACTCATCGTCAAATCGCGTTGAGCTGCCGATCACTATAAATAACGCCAACCTCACAGGCTATGCCACTCAGTATCTTATGACCGGCGAATTCCGTGATAAGAACAGTATCGGCGAGCCTCGCAGGGTTGCTCCCGTTCGCAGCGAGATAAAATTCTCATCCGGCGACGCTTATATGCTTCCGGCGTACAGTTTCGTGGTTCTCCGCTTCCATACGGACGGCGCCGTTGGGGTGAGCGAGGTCGAAAGCGTCAATGTCCAGGCCGCGCTTGGCGATGAACTCAAGCTTCCTGGTAAAGTAACTGTTTATACCAGCGAGGGAGGAGAGTCCCAGCGCGACGTTCAGTGGATACTTCCCAGCGCGGGCGTATTCGCCAACGCTGGCAGCTTCAAGGTGTTTGGCCGGGTCAATGGCTCCGAGCTTGACGCCGTGGCCTATGTGACCGTTACTGACGAAGCGTCCGGCAGCGTTATCGAGACAAACGTTGATACGCTTCTGAGCGGGGAGGAGACCGTTGTAACCTTCAACGCTCCCGAACCTGACGCTTACAATGGTATTCTTGCGGTTTACGGTGAGGATGGCCTTGTATCCGTTCAAACGATCAGATTTACCGGCGTATCCGGCGCGATGAGGGCGAAGCTTGGCGACCTCAACGGCAAGACTGTTAAGATCATGCTTTGGATCGCCAACGAAATGACGCCTGTTACCGATGGTTACCTTTATATTGACCCCGCGGTAAAGGAATAAGAATTAGAACGCCAGTCGGGGTAGAAAATCAATTTATTGATTTTTCGTAAGCGAAAGCTCCCGACACGGAGAGATTATCTCAAAGGGGAACCGCACCGGGTTCCCCTTTGAAGCGTGTCGAAACTTTTTCGGCACGCTTCAAAGCTCCCCTTCGGGGGAGCTATTTTTTGGTCTAAAATATGGCTCCGAACATCCGTTTAACAATTATGTAAACCAAAGAAAAGGCCACGTTCAAGGGCTTCGCAATTTTCCACAATTGACCCCATCCAGTTGTTGAAACTGTGGAAAAACTTTGTGGATAACCGAAACAAAAGGGGTTGTACCCCCTCTAAACCTGTGGAAAACCCTTTTTTTATGTAAACATTGGTTTACATAATTTTAAAATTTTGCCCTGATTATTTAAACCTTCGGCGAAAAAAATCGTGCAAAATCACAACAGATTTAGGTAGAATTGAGGTTGACAAGGACTGAAAAGGGTGTTATAATAAAGCAAGTATAAAGCAATTACATAGTGAAAGGATAGGATATAATGGAAAACCGTTATGAGCTTAACAAAAATCTTGCCCAGATGCTGAAGGGCGGCGTCATAATGGACGTTACCACTCCCGAACAGGCCCGCATTGCTCAGGAGGCCGGCGCCTGCGCGGTTATGGCTCTGGAACGTATCCCCGCCGACATCAGGGCCGCGGGCGGCGTGTCCCGTATGAGCGATCCCGCCATGATAAAGGGGATACAGGAGGCTGTTTCCATCCCCGTAATGGCAAAGTGCCGCATAGGTCATTTTGTGGAGGCTCAGCTTCTTGAGGCCATAGAGATAGACTATATAGACGAGTCGGAGGTGCTTTCTCCCGCCGACGACAAGTACCACATCGACAAGACTAAGTTTAAGGTGCCTTTTGTCTGCGGCGCCAAGGATCTGGGCGAGGCTTTGCGCCGCATTAACGAGGGCGCGAGCATGATTCGCACCAAGGGTGAGCCTGGCACTGGCGATGTGGTTCAGGCCGTGCGCCATATGCGCATGATGCAAAGCGAGATTCGCCGCCTGGTATCCATGCGGGAGGACGAGCTTTTTGACGCCGCGAAGCTTCTCCAGGTTCCCTATGATCTGGTAAAATATGTCCATGAAAACGGCAAGCTTCCCGTTGTGAACTTTGCCGCTGGCGGCGTAGCTACTCCAGCCGACGCGGCCCTGATGATGCAGCTGGGAGCCGAGGGAGTGTTTGTGGGCAGCGGCATCTTCAAGAGCGGCAACCCCGCCAAGCGCGCCGCCGCTATCGTCAAGGCCGTTACCAACTACACTGACGCCAAGCTCATCGCCCAGCTCAGTGAAAACCTTGGCGAAGCTATGGTTGGCATAAACGAGCAGGAGATAGAGCTGCTTATGGCCGAGAGGGGCAAATAAGACGCGAAGCGGTCTAATTGCAAGACGGTAGAATGGGGGATAAAAATGACGATAGCCGTTTTGGCGGTACAGGGCGACTTTGCCGAGCATGAGGCCATGCTTGAGAGCCTGGGCGCTCAGGTTTTTGAAATCAGGGAAAGGGCTGACCTTGACCGTCCCTTTGACGGCCTTGTGCTGCCCGGAGGGGAGAGTACTGTCCAGGGCAAGCTCCTGCGGGAATTGGGCCTTTTTGAGCCGATTAGAGAAAAGATACTTGCCGGTACTCCGGTTTTTGGCACCTGTGCCGGACTGATACTGCTGGCAAAGCGGCTGTCCAACGATGACAACGTCTATTTTGACGTACTGCCTGTGACCGTTCGCCGCAACGCTTATGGCCGCCAGCTTGGCAGCTTTTACGCCGAGGAGGAGTTCAAGGGCATAGGTAAAATACCCATGACCTTTATCCGGGCCCCGTACATTGAAAGCGCGGACGAGGATGTGGATGTCTTAGCCCGAGTGGACGGCAATATTGTGGCCGCCCGCAGGGGCAATGTCCTGGGGATCTCATTCCACCCTGAGGTGGACGGCGATACCTCGGTGCATAAATATTTTTTGGACATAGTGCAAGGCATAAAATAAACAACTACCCGCAAAGACCTGTCGAAGGATCTTTGCGGGGATTTTATATTTTCTATTGACAAAGGCAGCCGCTTGTGATAAAATACAAATTAAAAAATGAGAATCATTTTTAATTTGACCGCCAGCGGAGGCGAAATTTATGGCTGACTACAAAACAAAGCAGCGGGAGCTAATATTGGAATATCTGAAAAACTCCGACCGGCCCCACGTAAGCGCCGCCGACATCGGCGCGCGGCTTCGGGAGGAAGGATCGGTGGGCCTTGCCACCATCTATCGGCAGTTGGAAAAAATGGTGGAGGCAGGGCTGGTGCGCAAGTATAACCTTGACGGCGGCGCCTGCTATCAGTATGTGGGCGGCGGCGAGGACTGTCATGAGCATTTCCACCTTAAATGTCTGGGCTGCGGGACACTTATCCATGTGGACTGCGACTTTCTCAGCGAACTTGGGCCGCATATACTTGAGCATCACGGCTTCTTGGTGGACAACAGCCGTACCGTGATGTACGGCCTTTGCAAGCGGTGCAGGGAGGGCGGACAATGAAAAAGGTTCTTTGTCTTATAGCCGCCCTGTTTATGTTGGCGGGCTGCGGAGAAAAGACCTCGCCCGACAACGGAAAGCCGCAGATTATAGCCACGATTTTCCCCACCTTCGATTTTGCCCGCGCCATTGGCGGCGACAGGGCGGAAGTTAAGCTGCTGCTGACCCCCGGCAAGGAGAGCCATAGCTATGAGCCGTCCACCGGGGACGTGATAGACATTGACGGCTGCGACGTCTTTGTCTGGACTGGGGAATACATGGAGCCGTGGGTTCCGGCCCTTTTGGAGGGACTGGACGGGACTCCCGCCGTTGTGGACGCCAGCGCCGGTATAGAGCTGGCCGCCGATGAGGAGCAAGACCACGAGGGCCATTCTGACCACCGGCACGAAATGGACCCCCACATTTGGACCAGCCCGGTGAACTGCCTCGCAATAGTGGACAACCTTCTTGAGGCAATAGCTTCGGCCGACTCGGAAAACGCCGATTATTACCGGCTCAACGCAGAAAACCTCAAGGCCGGGCTGCGGGAGCTTGACTCCAAATTTCGCGAAATAATTCAACACGCAAATAAGAGAAAGATATATCATGGCGGGCGGTTCAGTATGTCATACTTCGTCCGTGAGTACGGCCTTGAATGTGAGGCGGCCTACGATTCCTGCTCCTCGGACACGGAGCCTTCGGTCAGGCGCATCTGTGACATGATCGACGAAATGCGGGCGGAGGGTACTGCGGCGGTGTTTTATGAGGAGCTGTCCAACAACTCCGTCGCCCGCTTGATAGCCGACGAGACTGGCGCAAAGCCTCTTATGCTCCATTCCTGTCACAATCTGTCTCAGGAGGAGTGGGACAGGGGAGAAACCTATCTCAGCCTGATGCGGCGGAACGCTGAAAATTTAAGGGAGGCATTGAAATGAGACTTATACAGGTTCGGGATTTGAGCATAAGCTACGATGGCAAAGCCGTGGTCAGCGGACTGAATTTTGACGTGAATGAAGGGGATTTCCTGTGTATTTTCGGCGAAAATGGCAGCGGCAAGAGTTCGCTTGTGAAAGCCATACTCGGACTCAAATCCACGGCCAGCGGGCATATCCACTTTGAGAAGGGCTTTTCCCGACGGGATATAGGCTATATGCCGCAGAAAACCCAGGTGCAGCGGGATTTTCCCGCTTCGGTTAGAGAGGTAGTCCTGTCCGGCTGCCAAGGCTCAATGGGACTAAGGCCGTTCTACAACCGCGGTGAGAAGTCAAAGGCGAAGGCGGCTATGGAGCGGCTGGGAATCACAGATATAAGAAATGAAAGCTACCGCAGCCTTTCCGGCGGCCAACAGCAGCGCGTCCTCCTGGCCCGGTCCCTTTGCGGCGCGGACAGAATGATACTGTTGGACGAGCCTACGACGGCTTTGGATCCCATTGCCACGGGGGAGTTTTATCGGCTTATCTCCGGCCTGAGCCGGGAGGGCGTAACCGTTGTAATGGTTAGCCACGATATTTCTGGCGCATTGCGCTATTCCACCTCGGTGCTGCATCTGGGGGACAGCGAGGTCTTGTTTTACGGCAAAACCGCCGACTATGTAAAAACAAAGGTCGGAGAGAGCTTCTTGGGAGGTGAGGCCCTGTGATATTGAAGATGTTTTCCTATGGCTTTATAACCCGGGCCTTTATCGTGG
>CANQKL010000070.1 GCA_947624455.1 uncultured Clostridia bacterium | reverse complement strand
GGAGCAAGGGTACGCGCTCCCAAATTTTTCTTACAAAAAATTTGGAGCAAAGTCACCCTTTGCGACGACGCCGGGTTCCCCCAGCGAGAGCGGCCGTTTTAAACGTTTAATCCTTGTGGAACAGACCCTTTATCTTGTCAACAAGACCGCTGCCCTCTTCCTCTGCCTTCTCAAGAAGCTCGCCGGCTTCGTCCTTGATCTTGTCAAGATAGTCTCCCTCGCCAAACTTCTCCTTCACATGATCTACAATTGCCTTAACCTGCTCGTCCGGCAGATCCACGCCAAAGGTCTGCTCAATGGTGTGTACGGGGTCCTTTTTGAACTCCGCCTGAGTGGCTTCGTCCTTGGCCAGCTTTTCAACGGCCTCTTTGATTTCGTTGATATTCATTTTTTCATCCTCCTTATTCTTTATTATAATTAAATTGTATCACAACAATGTAAAATTGTCAACTGTTATTTACAATTATTTACAATTTAATGTAAAATTTATCCATTTTTTTCTAATAGAGCCACACATTCCACATGGGCGGTATGGGGGAACTGATCGAAGGGCGCGGCCTCCAGGAGGGCATAACCCTTTTCCCGGAGAATAGCGCAGTCCCTGGCCATTGTGGAGGGGTTGCAGGAAACGTAAACTATCTTCCCGGGGCCAAGACTCGCGGCGGCCTCCAAAAGCTGAGGCTCACAGCCCTTTCGCGGCGGATCAAGGACAACGATATCGGCTCTCTCTCCCTCCGCCGCCATTTTGGGGCAGATCTCCTCAGCCTTTCCGCAGTAGAACCGGGCGTTGGTTATGCCGTTCATTTTCGCGTTTTCCCTGGCGTTTTCTACGGCCTGCGGCACAATTTCAACGCCGGTAACGGACAGCGCCGCCCCAGCCAGATACAGTCCAATGGTTCCGGCTCCGCAGTACAAATCAAAAACCGTCTCCCTGCCCGTAAGGCCGCAGACCTCCCTGACCTTGTCGTAAAGCCGTTTTGTAGTGTAAGGGTTCACCTGATAAAAGCTGCGGTAATGCACCTTGTATTTCACGTCGCCGATGCAGTCGGTCATATAGTCTCTGCCCCGAACGGTCTCGTCCCTATCCCCCAGGATAGCGTTAGTGCGCTTGTCGTTAAGATTAAAAACCAAACCGGCCATCTGCGGGAATTTGCTCCACAGTCTGTCCGCCAGCGCGTCCAGCCCCCGGGGCCTGTAGGCGGCCACAAGGGCGGCGACCGCCTCCGTTTTTCCGGCGCGGACGTAAATGTGGCGCAGACAACCCCCGCCGGTTCCTTCGTCATAGACCGAAAGCCCTTCCTCGTTGGCCCAGGCGACAATCTCGGCGGCGATAAGGTTCAGCTCCGGCGACTGGAGCCTACAGTCCCCCCAGGGCGTCACCCGGTGGCTCCGAGGGGCGTAAAAGCCGAATTTTATCCCGTCCTCCGTCTGCACCACCGGGTACTGGGCCTTGTTTCGGTAACCGAACGGCGGCTCGCTGGGTACGCAGGGGGCCACGGAAATCTTGAAGCCGCCGATACGTTCCAATGCGTCGGCCACAGTCCGGCGCTTTAGCTCAAGCTGAAATTCGTAATCCGCCGCCAGCAAACTGCACCCGCCGCATTTGCCAAAGACCGGACAGCCCGGTTCAGTTCGGTGGGGCGAAGGCTCCTCTATCCGCAGCAGCTTACCGTAGCCGTAGCTTTTATTTTCCTTGAGTACAAGTATCTCGGCCCGGTCGCCGGGTAAGGCGCCGGGTACAAAATAGGTATATCCGTCGGTTCGGCGGGCTATGCCTTCGCCCTCGCTGCCTATACCCATCACATTGACAGTTAAGATATCATTTTTCATCTCAGTCGTATTCCGTTGGATCGTTAAGACCCAGCTTCACCTTTACCAGGCGGTAGTTCAAAGGCTCTATGTCTAACTCAAGCTTGTTGTCCACTATAGGCAGGCCGTCGCCCTCCACGATGTCAGCCGCGTCATGGGCGCCAAAGCGGCCAAGTCCCACGGTCAGGCGGACTGATCGGGACGCGGTGTTGACCGCCACGACTATGCCCTCGCTCTCCCCCTCGCGGCCAAAGACATCCCTGCCCTTGCGCAGGCTGCGGAGGTAAACGGTAGTATCGTCATAGGTCATAAGCGGTTCAAAAAAGCCCGTGCGGAGGCAAAGATTCTCGTTGTACAGGCCGATCATTTTTTTGTGGAAGTTCAAAAGATCCACATTCTCCCGTCCCCAAGGGTAACAGCCTCGGTTGAACGGGTCGGTATAGCCCTCGGCCCCCGCCTCGTCGCCGTAATAGACGCAGGGAGCGCCGGGAATAGTCATTTGCAGTACTACAGCCAGAGCCATGCGCCTAATAGCCAGCTCCCTGTCCTCCGGCGAGATGACCCAGCGGGCCTGACTCTCCCGGCTCATGCCGTCCACTGGCGGAGCGCCGCTGAGAACCGTCATCGCCCGTGGCACATCGTGGCTGGATATAAGGTTGAGGCTGGTGTAAAGGGCCGGCTTGGGATAATTCTCCACCATAGAACTTATCCTGCGGATAAAGCGGTGAGCGTTGCCGTACACCAGATAATCCAAAACGGCTCCGCGGGTCACGTAATTCATGACCGCGTCCAGACTCTTGCCCCAGAAAAATTCGCGCTGACAACCATAGCTGATCTTGTGGCTGGCGTCCTCCCAGACCTCGCCTATGACCGCGGCCTCGGGATCCTGCTCCTTGACCGCGGCGCGCAGCTCCTTAATGAATTCGTCGGGCAGCTCATCGGCCACATCCAAGCGCCAACCGCTGGCTCCGGCCTTTATCCAGCGGCGGATTATGGAATTTTCGTCCTTGATTATATAGTTCAAATAATCCGGATGCATCTCGTGGGTGTTAGGCAAAGTGGCAAAGCCCCACCACGACTCATAGTCGTCGGGCCAATTACGGAAAACATACCAGTTGTAATACGGACTGTCCTTGCTCTGATAAGCTCCCACGCTGTCGTAATTTCCAAGCTTATTAAAATAGCGGCTGTCATCGCCGGTATGGCTGAATACCCCGTCCAGTATCAGGCGTATACCGTTCTCTTTGAACTCGCTGGCCAAAGTCTCAAAATCCTCGTTGGAGCCGAGCAGCGGATCAATAGTTTCGTAGTCGCCGGTATTGTAACGGTGATTGGACTGGGACTTGAATATGGGGTTCAGATACACGGCTCCAATGCCCAGCTCCTTGAGATAAGGGAGCTTTTGGCGTATTCCCTCTATGTTGCCGCCGAAGAAGTCGTCGGCGGTGTACTCGCCGCCAAACTGTTCGGCCTTATAGAAGGGTTGTTCTCCCCAATTTCGGGGGATGCCGTGGAAAGGAGTGTCCCCCGCCCGGTTGAAACGGTCGGGAAATATCTGATATACTACCGCGTCCCAAAGCCACTGGGGGGTTTTGAAGTCTTTGTCGTACACCGTTATCTGGAAAAGGACCGGCGGTTTTTCTGAATACATCTCTCCCCGGCCGCCCAGGAATTCACTGTTATTGCCGAAATAGGCCACCTCGCCGTCAGCCTCGGCCCGGAAGCAGTACCAAAGCAGTCCCTCGGTGTCGGGAACAGTAAAGCGGCACTCATAAAGGCGGTTGTGGTTCACCTCTGACACATAGTACATCGGTATCACCTTATTGTCCACTATACATTCCACCTTGGAGGGAATAGCGTAGCTCTCCACAGCAAGTCTCAGGCGTACCTCCGTGCCGCAGCGAACCGCGCCGAAGGGCCGCCGGTAAAATGTTTTTCTGGAATGATGCTCTAAGTTCACGCTTGTTTTCCTCCCACTACGGTCAAATGACCTCGGATTCATAGATATATTTTAACCCTTTTTGCTGGAAAAGTCAACAGTTTTTTGCTCCAGGGCCGTAAAAATGGGACTGGCGGACAAAGATCTAAAAAAACAAAAAACACTTTACAACTGAAAAATTATGTGATATAATAATGCTGCGACATAATTGGATATGAAAGGAGGCACGTTTTTTTGCGTGTGTTTTTGGCGCGCGGAATTTTTGCGGCCCATTGCGCGTGTAAAATGCGCGAATAAAATATTATTATTTGGACACCCTTTGTTGCGGAAAAAACGCTGCTCCATATGGTGTCCTGACAACATTTTTACAGGGCGTGGGCCAAAAAGTGTTTTCTTGTATCATATCCGATTTATGTCGCAGTAAATTCGGAGCGGGCGTTTTTCATGCGCGGCTCCGGCCGCGCATTTTTTATTCGCCCGTAATTAGTAAGGAGGAAACGCAAATGTCCAAAATGAAAAAGCTTCTGGCCGTGCTGGCGTGCATGGCAATGGTCGTGGCGCCGGGAGCGGCGTTGGCGGAGGAAACCAAAACTACCGCTGACGGGCTGGAGTACGAGGTGTATGACAACCATGTGGAAATCATCGGCTGCGACGGCGACGCGGTCAAATTAAATATCCCCGCCGAAATCGAAGGGCTACCCGTGACTGTAATCGGAGAAAATGCATTTGATGAATGTTACAGTCTCGCCAGCGTGAACATTCCCGACAGCGTGACAAGTATTGAAAATTGGGCGTTTTCCGGCTGCTACGTTCTCACCAGCGTAAACATTCCCGACAGCGTGACGAGTATTGGCGATTGGGCGTTTTACGGCTGCGAAAGTCTCACCAGCGTAAACATTCCTTACGGCGTGACGAGTATTGGCGACGAGGCGTTTGCCCGTTGCACCGATCTCGTCAGCGTGAACATTCCCAACGGAGCGGTGAGTATCAGAGAAAGTGCGTTCCGCTCTTGCTACAGCCTCGCCAGCGTAAACATTCCAGACAGCGTGAGGAGTATTGGCGATCAGGCGTTTCTAAATTGCTCCAATCTCGCCAGCATAAACATTCCCGACAGTGTTACAAGTATTGGCACCTATGCGTTTAACAATACCGCCTTGTACAAAGACGATTCAAATTGGGACAACGACGTCCTGTACATAAACAACCATTTAATCGAGGCACGGAAAGAATTATCCGGCACGTACTCGATACGTCCCGGCGCTCGTACCATCGCCGATTCCGCATTTAGCGGCTGTAACAGTCTCACCAGCGTAAACATTCCAGACAGCGTGAGGAGTATTGGCGATTGGGCGTTTGAAGATTGTAAAAGTCTCGTCAGCGTTAACATTCCCCACGGAGTAGAGAGTATTGGAGAAAATGCGTTTCGCTATTGCATGAGCCTCGCCAGCGTGAACATTCCTGACAGCGTGACGAGTATTGGCGATTGGGCGTTTGGCCGTTGCACCAGTCTCGCCAGCGTGAACATTTCCGACGGCGTGACTAATATTGGCGACAGTGCGTTTCGCTATTGCCATAGCCTCGCCAGCGTGAACATTCCCGACAGCGTGACGAGTATTGGCGATCAGGCGTTTCTAAATTGCTCCAGTCTCACGGATGTATATTACGGCGGAAGCGAAAGCGACTGGGAAGCAATTTCCATAGGCACGAACAACGCTCGCTTACTTGACGCGAACATCCATTACAACAGTACGGCCCAAATCACCGTGCCGAATCTGAACGAAATCAAGGTTCTTGTCAACGGCGTCACTGTCGCATTTGACGTACCGCCGTTAGCGCTTGACGGTACCACCATGCTGCCGGTACGCTTTGCGCTGGAACCGTTGGGCGCGGAGTTTGTTTGGGACGGCGAAAGCAACACGGTCACCATTACCGCGAAGGGCAAGACCATTGTTTTGACCATTGGCAGCGACATTGCCATTGTTGACGGCGTGGAAAAAACCATGCTTAAGCCCGCCATGGCAATGAACGGCCGAACGCTTATTCCCATTCGCTTTGTGGCGGAAAATCTTGACTATGATGTTAGCTGGGACGGCGAAACTATGACCGTCGCCATAAACTCAAGGTAAAAAAATACTGATACAAGCTTCTTTGCTCCATAATCATCAGTAAATAGTAGCCCCGGAGATTCAGACAGTGTCTGCCATAAATCTCCGGGGCAATTTTGCGCTATATCAATTAATTCCCTACCTTTAGCAGCCGCTCCTCCCCCAGTCCCCGCTTGGCAAGGGCGGCATAAGCGAGGCCGACCATGTCTCTCTTGAACCGCTCCAGCTCGGAAATTGGGGCGATAAGCTCCAAATCACGGCTCTCGCAGACGATGTTCCGCAGCTCGGTATTGGAGGCTGTAATTTGGTTGCGGTCAAAAAACCCCGCCGCAATTTTCGCGGCCTCGTCCATGGCGCAGAGGATGCCCAGATTGAAGGCTGGCGGCCCAAAGGCCCGGTCAAAGGGCTGGGCGCAGTCGCCTCTTACCTCCAAAGTGCCACGGCAGGTCAGCTCCACCGACCTAAAGGACAGATAACAGTCGATGTCCTCGGGCCGGGCGTCATAGGCGGGATTTTCAAAGTATTCCCTTATGTTCACCGGCTCAAAAATCTCGTATTTACCGCCCCGTATGCGGTTGAACAGCCCCTTTTGCAGGAAAAAGTCTACAAGGTCGTCCACGTCGTTAAACTCCCCGTCCACCTTGCCGGTTATGCCCGGGCAGCGTCCAAAGGCGGAGCTTTCCCACAAATGGTCACGGAACAGCCGCCAGCCTCGGCCCTCCCAATCGGGGGAGTTGGCAAAGAGCAGGGCGCGAAGGAAGTCCAGCCGGGCAAAAAGAGTGTAGGCGGCGGGCAGCTCCCTTAAATTTACGTCCAAATGAGTCTGAACCGAGGACAAAAACGCCGGAAAATCGGGGTTTTCTCCGCCGGTAGACAGATATTCCTGCACCATATTATAGGTGGCAAAGGGGGCGTGGAACACGCTGAGTCCCGGCATATTAGGGTTCGTACCTCGGCCCCTCAGCTCCATTCCACCGGAGCGGAAATAGTCCTGCACCGGCCCCAGATATCCCCTAAACCGAGCCTCCAAAGCCGCAAGGCTGTCGCTGTGGTTCAGCGAAAATTCAAAGTTATTGTAGGAATTGTCAAAGCTCAGGCAGTCTCCGGCCCCATTTTCAATAAACAGGGGTTCGCCGCCCACTCCGCGAAGGACGACTCTCCAGTCCTTTTCCGTAAAGCGATCCATTATACCGGCGGCATAGGTCGGATCAATGTCGCCGCCGCCGATTTTTACCAGCGGGAACTCCAATTCTACCCCCACCCGTCCGGCGGTGGTTTTTCCCTCAAAGGGTCTGAAAAACTTATTGTAAACTATTTCACGCGCGTTCAAAATATCTCTCCTTCTGCTGCCGATTATGTCAAACACACTCATGGGGCCGGTCGCCCGGCCCCATGAACTGATTTTTAAAGTTTAACGTTAATGTCTTTCGTCAAGGGCTTCATCGTCTTGACCCCATCCCACAGGAAAGCGGTCGCCGAGGCCGCGCCCTCGCTCTTGACAAGGGTCAGCTCGGTCATTTCACCGGCCTTTACCGCTTTGGACTCGGTCTTTAAAAGCTTTCCGTCCTTGTCATACTGGGCCACGATGAGCTGACAGTCCGCGTCGGGGGACAGGGCGGCAGCCTTTGCGCCGTCAAAGGTCAGCGTCGGTATCCGCACCAGATCCAGAACCTCCTCGGCTGTGAGGGCGTAATCGAACACCTTGAACTCGTCGATAAGGCCGTTATAATACTCGCCGTTGCCCCAGTTGGCCTTGCCGATCTGGAACACGGACCTGTTGCCAAGAATATCTCCAAGCTCATAGCCGCTGGCCTGAGAGGCTTTAAGCGCGCCGTCAATATAAATCTCAGTGCTGGCTTCCTTAAATACCACGGTTATCAGCTTCCAATCCGTGCCGGTATTGGCGACGGAAGCGTTGACGGGACGGGAGCCGCTGTTGTTATAGCGTTCCACGGTGAGGCCATTTTTCTCCAAGCCGCCGAGGTAATGCTCGTTGTTGCTGTTCTGAGCGTCGGTATTGGGAGCCGCGAAGAAGGGCCAGTTGGGGCCTTCCGCGTTGTTGACCTTACCGTAGAAGCTTACGGTCATCTCCTGTACGCCGGTCAGAAGCGAACCGCCGCCGGTCAGAGCCGCGCTTAGCCAGTTAGTGCCGCTGCCGTTCAAGGACAGGGCCTGACCCTTTACT
>CANQKL010000069.1 GCA_947624455.1 uncultured Clostridia bacterium | reverse complement strand
TGCCGCCGAGAAAGCCCTCCCGACGGCGTACATAGGTACGCCGAGCGGTGATTTTCGTTCGTAGTCCAAGGGCATAATAAAATGAGAAAATTCGCTCGTAAGGGCGAATTTTCTACATTAACACATTATTTTATTTTTGTTGACTGATTACATTATGCTATAATTTGCCTTAAATTAAGACGCCCTTGGACGATCTGCGCGACTTTTTTACAGCCCCTCTTAAAATTACTTGCAGCATCCGCCGCAAGTATCGTCAGGATTAAAGGAATCCTGCTGGGGCGGGAAAAACTCGTCGATGGGGAAGCTTATCTTCTCGAAAAGATCGCAGGGATCGTCGGGAGTGGAAGCGCCCACACATTCCTTTTCAGGAATACAGAAGTCGTAAGCGGGAATGAGAAGCTGAACGTTGCGTTCCAACTTAATGATGGTAAAAATGCCCAGAGAAACATAGATGCGACGCTGCTGGTCGCGGCCGCATATGAAGCGGTCGTCAAATACCCTTCTTACGCAATCGGGAATATTGCCAAGATCGACGACGTCATCATCGGCGTATTTGCAGCAGCACTCGCTTGCGTCGGAAAGTTTAGCTCCCAGGCAGATCGGGTCAACGACCTCTGTTGGTGTCACGAAGAATTGTGTTTGCAAGCTCAAAGATTTCATCGGAAACTATTCTGAGTTCAGGGCGCAGGTGTACGAAGCGTTCATTTTCGGGGAGTTCTTTTCGCGAACCTGAGATAAAATCCTCTGTAACCGTTTTATGATTGACCAGCTTTCCTATGTAAATAGGGTTGCGTATCATTCTGCCCACCGTTTTTGCGCTCCAACTGCCCCCGAGCTTAGTCTGTACCTTCTCGGCGTTAAATTTTTTTGCAATTGCCGTAAGCGAAAGGCCGTGTTCGGCATAAAGCAAAAAAGCCTTACGCACATTGTAACCCTCATTTTGGTTTACAATAAGTGTAAAGTTATTAACCTTGTCATAACCGTATATTCTGTTTGGCACGCGTCCCTTTCGAGCGGTTTCGGTTTTGCCGAAAATCACGCGCTTACTCAGGTTTTCACTTTCTTGCTGGGCCAGAGCGGCATATATGGTTAGTATAAATTCAGAATCAGTAAACAGCGACGAATTTGTGCCAAGGAACCTTACGTCTATCCCTGCCGCCTTCAGTCTGCGTATGCCTGTAAGAAAGTCACAGGTGTTTCGGGCAAAGCGGCTCACATCCTTTACAGCTAAAATGTCGAACTCTCCCCTCTCCCCTTCCTCTATCATTTTTAAGAAACCAGTCCTGTTCTTCATCTGTTTTCCGCTGATACCCTCATCACTGTATATGCGGACAAGCTGAAAATTATTCTCCCGCGCGTATTCCGAATAGTAGCTCTGTTGATTTTCAAGGGACAGCTTTTGTTCCTTTTTATCGGTAGAAACTCTACAATATGCGGCGAGTCGCAGCAAAAAAACGCACCTCCGATAAAAAGGTACGTTCTTTCATTAAACTTTATTACATTATATCAGCCTTGGCCCAGATTTCTCCGATGGACTTTGCTATTAGTTCAAGACCGGATTTGTCTTTATCGGCAAAACGCCCTATGCTTGGACTGTCGATATCCAGTACGCCTTTTACTTCGCCGTCAACAAAAATAGGCACGACAATTTCGCTGTTGCTGGCGCAGTCGCAAGCGATATGTCCAGTAAATTGGTGAACGTCAGGCACTACAAGGCTCTCGCCCTTCTGGGCCGCCGTTCCGCAAACTCCGCGACCCACAGGTATCGTCACGCAGGCCGTTTTGCCCTGAAATGGGCCTAACATTAGTCTGTCCCCTTTGCGGTAATAGAAGCCCACCCAGTTAACGCCATCGAGATATTCGTTTAAGAGAGCCGAGGCATTGCTGAGATTTGTCACAAGACTGTCGTCCGGCGACAACAGCGACTTCATTTTTTTGTTGAGTTCCGTATACATTATTTGTCAAAAAGCCCCTTCTTCTCCGTAATTCCAGTTACCTGGAAGCCGGTAGCCGTCACCGCCTCGGTTAGGGCGGCGTCGCTTACCTCGCCGGACAGGCTGACCGTGGCGGTCTTTTTGCCCAAATCAACCTTGGCGGAGCTAACGCCCGCAACTGCTGAAAGGGCCTTTTCCACACTGGCCTTACAGTGTTCGCACTGCATACCTTCAACTGTAAGAATTTTTTTCATGTCAATCTACTCCTTTATTGTTTAAATATTTAATTATATCCTTTAATTCGGCTATGCGCCAAGGCTCGTCCACTCCCTCGCCCCGCCTGTCCAGCCAGAATGAGGTAAAGCCTAATGCTCTTGCCCCATCAGCTTCAAGTTTACAGTCGTCCACATACAGACTTTCCTCCGCCCTAACTTCCTGTGCGTCAAGGGCGGCGTTGTATATGATCGGACTGGGCTTGCCAGCGCCCACAAGAGAGCTTGCGGTAAACGAGGTAAAATACTTCGAAATACCAAGGCTGTCCAGCGTGAGCTTCAATGAGGGCGAGGTGTCGCTGATAACACCCATTTTATACCCTTTGCCCTGAAAATATTCGAGAATCTCCACGGTTTCATCGAACAATCTGCGGTCATTGTTGCACCACAGCTCCGAGTGGAGCAGGTCGGCCCGCTCCTCAATCTTTTCCGTAACTCCCTCGCCAATGAGCAAATGCCGGTAATATCGCCTGAAGAACTCCCGCTCATCGTCAACGTCTTTGTACCACGGGCTTTTTCCCTCCCCCGCCAGTTCAAACAGTGACATCATTTTGTCATAGTCAAGCTCAAAGGGTCTGTCGCTCCAGCCAGAGATGATTTCGTCCCGCCATTTTTCTTTTTCAGGGTCATAGTAGGTCAGCGTCCCGTCACGGTCAAAGAATATAGCTTTATACCGCATATTATACCTCTTTTTAACGGTAAATGATACTTTTGTGACACACATCTCCACTACTGCCTTGGGCATGTTCGTTTTCTGCCAAAGCTGAGGATCGAAGCTGTCCTCCTTATACTTTGAGGTGAAAATCTTCGCGCTTCCCTCGCTGCCAAAGAGTACGACCTTCTTGTTGAAGGAGGCCAAGCCTTCTACGGTCACGGGACGGGAAACTCCTGTGTATACCTCAAGTGTCAGACGGAAAAAGTATGTCAAATCAACGGTGTAGTAGCCACGATTGAAGGTGAGGGGCTCAACGTTAGGGAAAACCCAAATAACTTCGGCCTTACGGCATTTTACGTCAATAGCCCGGTCAACAACCTCCTGACCGGTCTCAGTGAGAAAGACCCTCAGACATTCAATGCACTCCTTGCTCCGGCAGCTGTCGTATATCTGATCGGTCTGGATACAGACTTTTTCATTGCAGCCGAAAGAGCTGGAAATCCTTTCCTCCATGTAACAATCCTCCTAAATCATCTTTGGCCGGCCTGAGCCGAACCACAGTACATATTATGAGGACTGTTGAAATTTGTTACATTTCGTTCTTATTATAGCACGTCCTACCGGATTTTTCAAGTATGCACTTAAAAGTAAGGCGGTATATTTTTTGTAAGTGTCTATATTACCATGCCGCCGTTGGGACTGATGACCTGGCCGGTAATATATTCTCCGCCCTCTCCGGCAAGGAAAGCCGCCGCCTTTGCCACGGTTTCGGGAGTTCCTATGGCGCCGAGAGGGATCTCCTCCCTCAAAGCCGCCACATCGTCGCCGGAAAGATGGGCGTTCATTGCTGTGTCGATGACGCCGGGTGCGATGCAATTCACCCTTATCCCCGAGGGGCCTAGTTCCTTGGCGAGAGCCTTGGTAAAGCCTATGACACCGGCCTTTGCGGCGCTGTAATGCACTTCGCATGAGGCCCCCGTCTGGCCCCACATGGAGGACACGTTTATTATAGACCCGCTTTTACGGTTTATCATCTGGGGCAGTACCGCCTTGCAGGTGAGAAAACAGCTTTTAAGGTTCACATCCATCATCTCATCCCATTCGGCTTCGGTAATATCTGTGAACAGCTTTTGACTTGATATCCCAGCGTTGTTGATCAATACGTCAATTTTCCCGAAACGGGCCAAGGCCGCGTCAATCGCGCCTTTCACGCTCCAAGCGTCCGTAACGTCGCAGTAAAGAGCAAGACTGCCGGGAACGGCCTTTGCAAGGGCCTCAGCCTTTGATTTTCCGGTTTTATAAGCGAAAGCCACATTACAGCCCAGCGCGTAAAACTCCCGCACCATGGCCCCACCTATGCCGCCGCTGCCGCCGGTAATGAATACAGTCATGTCGATTACCCCTTTTGAATGTAGGCTAACACATCCACAAGATTTTTCACCGCTACAAGCTCTATACTTGCCTTATCTATTCCTCCAAGGGAATCGAAAGGCAGCATACAGCGTTTGAAGCCCATTTTTGCTATCTCGGCCACCCGTCGCGAGGCTTGGGTCACGGTGCGTATCTCGCCCGTCAATCCCACCTCGCCGAAAAAAGCCATATCCTTTGGCAGCGGCACGTTCATAGCGCTGCTGGCGACCGCCGCGGCAACGGCCAGATCCGCCGCTGTCTCGTCCAACTTTATTCCGCCGGTAACGTTTATATAGCTGTCTTGCATGGCGAGATCAAGGTTGGTGCGCTTATCCAGCACAGTTATCATCAGGGAAGCCCTGTAAAAATCCACTCCCGTGGCCATTCGCTTGGGGTTGGGGTAAACGCTCTTAGTGACAAGGGCCTGTATTTCCGCGAGAATCGGCCTTGTTCCCTCAACCGAACAAACTATTGCCGAGCCTGGCACATCTACCGGACGGCCGGAAAGGAGCATCAGCGAGGGGTTTGGCACGTCTACCAGGCCCCTGTCTGACATCTCGAACACGCCGATCTCGTTTGTGGAGCCGAAACGGTTCTTCACCGCCCGGACTATGCGGTAGCTCTGGTGCCGTTCGCCCTCAAAATAGAGGACACAGTCCACCATGTGTTCCAAAACTCTGGGTCCGGCGATGGAGCCCTCCTTGGTGACGTGTCCCACGATGAAAAAGGTCACGCCGGTCTCCTTGGCCAGCCGCATAAAGCTCAGAGTACATTCCCGCACCTGCGACACGCTGCCCGGCGCGGAGCTTATATCATCGGAAAAAATGGTCTGGATAGAGTCTATTACCGCGAACTTGGGCTTTACCTGCCGAACCGCGGCGAGAATGTTGCCTAAGTCGATCTCATTTGCCACAAGTATGTTATCGCTTGAAGCGCCCAGACGGTCGGCCCGTATCTTTATCTGCCGCTCCGATTCCTCGCCGGAAATGTAAAGTACCTTATCCTTCTGGGCGGCATAACGGCAGACCTGGAGGAGCAGGGTGGATTTGCCGATGCCCGGCTCGCCGCCGCAGAGTATCAGAGAACCGTCCACGATACCGCCGCCCAAGACCCGATCCAGCTCGTCGCTGCCGGAGGAGCTTCTCATCTCGGCCTCAGTAGAGACTGAGGACAGACTTTTCGGCGTGACCGCCGACCTTTTATAGATATCCTTGCCTGGCATACCAGCCCCTTCGCTGGTGTTTTCAATTTTTTCCTCTACAAAGGTGTTCCACTGACCGCAGCCGGGACATTTGCCCAGCCATTTTGGGTTCTCGGTGCCGCACTCTTTGCAGACAAATATCGTTTTAGCTTTCATGGTAACTCCTTTTATTTGGGTTCAGTACTCATGTCAATAATTATGCCGAGTATGCTTATGGCGCTCAAGCAGAGCAAAGACACGCGAATGAATTTTACGCCAAGATTATCCCAGATTTTGAATATGAGCGCCAATGCCGCCAATATTACAAGCGTAGCCGTAAAGTACGGCGTAGCGCGGCCCACGCCGTCGGCGCGCAGGATCACGCCTGTAAAAACGGCGGTAACAAAAGCGGCACAGGACGTTACTGTTGTAAGGCAGATCCTCAGTCCGGTAAGTATATATTTTTTCAACTTGACCGCCTCCCTACAATATATAAAAATTATAACATATTATAAAAATAAAGTCAATATAAAAACCTCACAGCCCTTGACAAATGAGAGAAAATCAGGTACAATATGTAGTGGTGATTGTAATGGTTGACAAAATAAAAGACGCCGTCCACGGCTTTGCGGTAACGGTAGTGACTGCGCTGGGCTTCAGCGCGGCGGCGGCAAATTATTTTTATATATTTTTGATCTCGATGATTCCAATTGTTGAGCTTCGCGGGGCGATTCCCGTGGCAAGGGCATTGGGGCTGGATTATATACCGGCATTTCTTGTGTCGGTCATAGGCAACATGATTCCTGTGCCGTTTATCCTGCTATTGATAACGCCTTTCTGTAACCTTCTGAAAAGGACAAAGCTTTTCGCTTGGTTCCCCCGCTGGCTGGACGCCAAAGTAGAAAAGAACCGGCACAAGGTTGAAAAATACGCTTTCTGGGGCTTGTTCGCCTTTGTGGCAATACCTTTTCCCGGGACGGGAGCCTGGACGGGCAGCCTGATAGCCAGCTTTCTGGATTTCGACTTCAAAAAATCCCTTTTGGCGGTGTTCCTCGGCGTTTGCACCGCAGGGGTCATAATGACGGCGATTTCCTTTGGACTGTTTGACCTTATACTTGCTTTATTTTGAGGAGGCATACTTATGACGAATAAAAAATTATTTACTTCCGAATCTGTGACCGAGGGACATCCCGATAAGGTCTGCGACCAGATAGCCGACGCGGTGCTGGACGATATCCTGGCCCACGACCCGCAGGCAAGGGTGGCCTGCGAGGTATGCGCCGCCACCGGCCTTGTAATGGTTTTCGGCGAGATAACCACAGAGCATTATTGCGACATCCGCGCCATTGCCCGTCAGACGATACGGGAGATAGGTTATACCGATCCGGAAATGGGCTTCCATTTCGATAACTGCGCGGTAATAAATACCCTCAACGAGCAGTCGCCAGATATCGCCATGGGAGTCAATAAAAGCCTCGAGGCCAGAAGCGGCGACAGCTCGGAGTTCGACACCGGAGCGGGAGATCAGGGAATGATGTTCGGTTACGCTACTAACGAGACTAACGCTTATATGCCCGCGCCCATATATTTCGCACAGAGAATGGCGAAGCGCCTGGCAAAGGTGAGGAAAGACGGCCTTATCCCCTACCTGCGCCCAGACGGAAAAACTCAAGTCACTGTGGAATACGACGGGGACAAGCCAGTGCGTATTGAAGCCGTAGTGTTAAGCACTCAGCACACTCCCGACGCCAAGCTTGAAACCATAAGGAAAGATATGATAGAGCAGGTGATTCTCCCCTCCTTGCCGGCTGAAATGGTGGATGAGAACACAAAGTTTTTTGTCAATCCTACTGGTCGGTTCGTTATCGGCGGCCCCCACGGGGACAGCGGCCTCACCGGACGGAAGATAATAGTTGATACCTACGGCGGCTACGCCCCCCACGGCGGCGGAAGTTTCAGCGGAAAGGATCCCACAAAGGTAGATCGCAGCGCCGCTTACATGGCGCGTTATATCGCGAAAAATATCGTCGCTGCCGGATTGGCGGACAAGTGCCAGCTACAGTTGGCTTACGCTATCGGCGTTGCTAACCCGGTTTCCGTCCGAGTGGACAGCTTCGGGACCGGCAGGGTAAGCGACGAGGAACTGTCGGATATCGTGATAAAGAATTTTGATCTCCGTCCGGCGGCTATAATTCGCCAACTGGACCTGCGCAGACCTATTTACCGTCAAACGGCGGCTTACGGTCACTTTGGACGGATGGATCTTGACCTCCCCTGGGAAAAGCTGGATGCGGCCGAGGAATTGAAAAAATACCTCAAGTAAATTAACGAAATCACCCCGATAAGCATATTTTGTTATCGGGGTGATTGTTATGGCGGAAATCCTTGTGGCCGCTTTGATCGTGTTATTGATAACTTTTTGTTTCTATTCTCTTTATTTTGGCAGTAAAAAATGCGGTAGCTGCTACGGAGTATATACCAAGGACGACCTGCTAGAGCTCATGCGCAATCTGCCGGAAAACTCCAGAATATATATCTCTGTGGACAGGAGGTGAAGATGCAATGGCTGTGACCATTGAAGGCGAGGTATGCGACGTCGTATATGTCAACGAGGA
>CANQKL010000068.1 GCA_947624455.1 uncultured Clostridia bacterium | reverse complement strand
TGTTCATTTCAGAGCCTGCCACAGGTTATCAACTCCTTTGCAATTCTTTTATATGCCTCTGACACAGGATTTGAGGGAAGCATTTCAATGAGGCTTTTGCCGTACAGCGTCTGTTCGGCGGCCTTTATTGAGTAGGGTATGCTTTCGTCAAATACCCTTACGTTCTCTCCGTATGACTCAACAATTTTTTCGCGAATAGCTTTACAGAGGTTTGTTCTCTGCTGATACATTGTCAGAAAAACTCCGGCAATTTTCAGCTTCGGATTAATTTTCAATTTCACCATATCAATTGTGCTGAGCATAACCTTTAGGCTCTCAAAACTGAGGTAGTGGGCTTCGACAGGAATCATCGTGAAGTCCGACGCCGCAAGAGCGTTTATGACGATAAGGCCAAGAGAGGGCGGACAGTCAATGATTATGTAATCGTAGGAACCGCGAAGCTTATCAACAATGGATTTGAGAACCGTTTCCCTGCTGAGAGCGGTTGATAGCCTGTAGTCGATGCCGGCGAGCAGAGAATTGGACGGGAGTATATCAATATTTCCCGATGTGTGAATACATTCAACAATTCTCTTGGACGAAACCTCGCCGTCGATTGCTTCAAGCATAAGATCGGCAAGGGTAGGGGACAGCTCATCGGGATTCAGTCCCAGTGAGGTGGCGATGTTCCCTTGACTGTCTGTGTCTACAATAACGACGCTTTTACCGTGCTCGGCAAGTGCGGCGGCGATATTGATGCATGAAACCGTCTTGCCGACACCGCCTTTTAGATTAAGCATACTTAAAACAACACTCATAAAATTTCCTCCTTGATTTACGGGCAAATAAAAACGCCGAACAGGTTGGTTAGTCCTGTCCGGCGTTTTCCATTTCACCGTCCTTATTATGTATTTGCCAATGAACTGGACAACGCCGGAAACCTCTGATTTTTACGGTTTTTCAAGTGTTGTCCCTAATGGAACTCCTCTTGGCTAACGAATTGTAAATTTCGTCTTTTTTTAAACCCCGCTATTATCAGGTTTTCCTGCTTGTTGTCCCTATTATAACTCACTCTCATGCCCTGGATTATTCCGCCGGTCCTGTCCAGAAGCTCCGGGTCGGTTATTTCCAATAAAATACCCTTAGTCACCGTCCCCAGCCTGTTTACCCGCAATATCTTGACTCCGTAATGGCGGACTCCGTCGCCCACATCGCAGATTATCTCAGCGTCGCCTACCGTCACCTCTCCAGCCAGTCCCAGCGGATAATCCTCGCCCTCCACTTCCCCAAAAAGATGACCGAATATGCCGCAATCGGTATTGCTCTCAATAGTCCCCAAAGTTTCGGCTCCGGCGACAAAGGAGCCGGTTATCTCCCCGGGCGTACCCCTGCGGCCTCGGGTTATCGAGGCTACCGCGGACTCCTCTATGGTCCCCTTCCTCACCGGGAAGCGAACGCCGGTGTCGCTGTCGCTTATTCCGTGGCCTAAAGCTCCGTAAACGCCCGTTTCCTTGTCAGCAAAGGTCATTGTACCGACCCCCGCCGCGCTGTCACGAACCCATATACCTAACCGCCGCACCCCATCGTCGCAAACCACCGACTGAACCTGAAGGTTTAACCTTTTGTCTCCCCGCAATACCTCCAGTTCAGCTGAGCCCGCGCTGATTGAAGATGAAAAATCATTGTAGCTTTCCACCTCCCGGCCATTGACAGACAGGATTATATCTCCCTTTTCCAGTCCGCCGCCGGAGTAAAAATCGGCAAAACCTATAACTATAACGCCTCTGCCTATCAGCTTTATACCCACAAGCCTACCAACGGCGGCAACGGTTTTGGGGCTGACCACCTTAAGGCGGACGTGCCTGTTGGCAAGGCCGCCAAACAGCGACAGTTTTGCCTCATACTCCCCCTCGTCATAGGCAACGATGGTGTCGGCGCTGGCCCCTATACTTTCCGGCACGTCGTCAATTCGCACCCCACGGGCAAGGCTCCGGGCCAGCGGCCGACCTGAAAACATCACCAGCTCCTCCGGCAGCGAGCCGGAAAAGCCCGCTCCCCAAAGCAGCGCACACATAAAAAGGGCAAAGACGGCCCTTCTGATATATTTTCCGATGTATATTCTTTCCATAAGACACCTCTGGAGATAATTTCTCAAAGAAATTATCTCCAGAGGTGTCCGGTTTTATTCTCATCAGGCCCGGGGATGAGATCTGTTATACACTTTCTTTATCCGGTCTTTCATCATTTCATTGTACATTTTCGCCGACACCGTGTCGTTGTATCCCAACATCTGTGAAACTGCCGCCGTATCGGCCCCATTCTGGAGCAGGTGGACGGCAAACGAATGGCGCAGAGTCTGCGGCGTTACGTCCTTGTCGATCTCGGCCTTCTTTATGTAGCCCTTTATCAGCTTCCAAAAGCCCTGACGGGTCATGGGTCTGCCGCCGCAATTCACAAAAAGAGTCTTTATTTTCTGATCCTCTACCATAGAGTCGCGAACGTTCTCAATATAATACTCCACCGCCTCACCGGCGGCTCCGCCCATAGGAATTATCCGGGAATGGCCGCCGCCGCGGCAGACTACGACGCCCTCGGTCAAATTGACATCCCTAAGTTCCATGGATATTAGCTCCGAAACCTTCATGCCCGTGGCGTACAGCAGCTCCAACATAGCCTTGTCCCTGGCGCCCTTAGCGTCGGTGAGCCGGGGCTGGGACAGCAGCCGATTCACCTCGCTGGGACTTAGGATCACGGGGGCTTTGTGAGTGGCGGCGGGAAGCTCAAGTTGGGCGACGGGATTGGTTTTGACCAGCCCGCGCTCCATTAGAAAGTTGTAGAAATTGCGTATCGAGCTGACGCTGCGCAAAACAGTGGAATTTGCCTTTCCCTCCCTTTCAAGAAGGTTTACATAATCTTGAACACGTTCGCTACTCACCTTGAGGCAGCTTTCCTGATTTTCCAGTCCGAGCCATGAAAGAAATTGTTCCACATCCCGGCCATATGACAAGAGGGTATTTTCACTGACCCCTTGTTTTTTTGCCAGATAAAGTGTAAAATCTTTCACCAGACTGTCCATTCGGCATCTTCCTCTGTACGTAAATGATTATATATTTTACAATAAAAATCCGAAAAAGTATATTGGCTTAATGCACTAAAAAAATTTCAAAAATTTGTCATAAAAATCACTTGAATAGTATTTATTCCCCAAAAAAACAGGTATTGAACACAAGACGACATAAAAGTTGTCAAAAGAGCCAGGAAAAAATTTGTCAAAATTGACGGATATGTATAAGACCGATCCTCCTTTTCCAGCAGAGCCGCCGCGATAAAAATATACAGCGGCGCCATTGAAAGAAGCTGCGGCAGGATGTTCAGGCAATAGCGCCATGCCCCGCCCTCTCCAGACAGCAGCATCACTCCGGAACAGCCAAGGAGTACGCCCTTTATCAGCAGGGCAAGGGAACCGAAGCCCAGTCTGTGACGGAAGGTGCACGGCAAAAAAACGGCGCACCAGAAGGGAATACCCGTCAGAGCGGCCGAAGTTACATAGGAGCGGAAGGCTTTGCCGTCAACCGGCCCAAGCTCCGCCGTACTGCCCAGACCCATGATACTGCCCAGGGTTATGCCCACTAAGAAAACGCCTGTAAGAAAAAAAACAATGTTTTTATGCCTGTCATGCTTATCCATAAAATCATCCCCTTTCAGCCTATGAAAGGGGATGGAATTTTATGAGACTTACTTCCTTCTTCCCAGCTCGGCGGACTTTTTGGCGCAGGCAGACACCGCGTCGATCATCGTGGCCCTAAGTCCCTTTTCCTCAAGACGGTAAATGGCCTCGATAGTGGTGCCGCCGGGGGAGCAGACCATATCCTTCAGCTTTCCGGGATGCTCCATTGTGGACAGGGCCAGCTTGGCGGAACCTAAAATCGTCTGCTCCACCAGCAGATAGGCGATGTCCCGGGGTATGCCCTGAAGCACAGCCGCGTCGGCCATGGCCTCGATCATTACGAACACGTAGGCCGGACCGCTGCCGTTGGTGGCGGTGGCCGCGTCAAATAAGCTCTCATCCAGAACAGAAGTCTTGCCTATAGCGTCAAATATCTTTATCACGCTGTCGAAATCCTCATCGCTGACGTTATCGGTGCGGCAGAGGACTGTCATAGCCTCGCCCACCAGAGCGGGGACATTGGGCATGGTGCGCACAATGCGCACGCTTTTTCCCACTATGTCGGCTATGTCCTCCCGGGTAAAACCGGCCACCACGCTGACCAGCAGCTTGCCCTGGATGCTGGGGGCTATTTCCGTCAGCACCTTTTCCGCCACGTTGGGCTTGATGGCCAAAAGAACCACGTCCCCCGCGGCGGCGGCCTCGCCGTTATGGGTGGTGGTATTCACCCCCAGCTCCCTCAGAGGGGCCAGCTTCCGGTCGTAAAGATCGCTGACCGTGACGTCCTCCGGCTTTATTATGCCAGCGTGTACAACTCCGTTTACGATTGCGCCAGCAATGTTCCCAGCGCCGATAACTCCAAGCTTCATGTTCTGATTTTCCTTTCTATTGTTATTCCTTTATTTCTATACCTTTATTCCTTTGCCGGGCGGTCAAGAGTTACGCGCACGGCCTTGCCCTCGGTGACATAGATCGCGTCGCCGCCCTCCGCAAAAACTTTGCCGTGCCAAGAAACTTTGCCGTACCAGCCGTCCGAAACGTCGGAGCTGAGATAGGGCTCCATACCCTCCCGGAGTATGGCGATGCGGTACTTGTCCTCGGGCAGCTCCTCGCACAGACAAACATAAAATCCGCCGTCAAAGCTGCCGCAGCTGCCGTAAGCATCGGACGACAGTATTTCCCGGGGCTTGCCGGAGCCATACTCAGGAAAGACCTGAAGCCGGGTATGGCCGTCGTCGCGGCTGTATACGGCCAGCTCGTCGCCAAGAAGGGTCAACTCCAATGTCTTATAAGCGTCAGACGCCCAATAATCGGCGTTGTATATTATCACCTCGTCGGTGTCAAGGCGCACAAGACCCTCGCCGTCGGTATAGGTGTAGATAAGGTCGCCCTCCGGCCCCTCAAAGGCCCAAAATCCGTTTATTTCCCGAGTTACGAGGGTTATCTCGCCGGTGTCCATGTCTACCTTGTACAAGTCGGACAAGGCGCCGCTGTCATAGCCCTCGGCGGGGGCGCACCGGAGATAGAGCCTGTGGCCGAGAATACGGCAGTCATAGGCGTTGCCAAGCTCCCGGAGGCTGACCTCCTCGCCGCCCCGGCTGTACGAGGCGGTATACCCTATCTTGACAACAATGTCGTCCGCATAATAATAACGGGTGTCCGGCCCGGTGGAGTTGCTCACGGTGTCGGGCCTGTCGTCCTCCACAAAGGTATTTTGGGCCGGATCGTACTTCAAACTGTAAACTCTGGTGAAGGTAGCCGTGTCAACGTCGGTGAAGGTCATACGCAGCTCGCCGTCCCGGACGCTGAACTGGGCGGGATAGGCGACGTCTCCCCACATGATTTCATCTCCCACATGATAAGGCGGCAAAGGCATGGTGTAGACGGTCTCGGCGGCGGAAGTGTCGTTCACCGGGGCGCGGCGTATCTCCTGTCCCGCCTGATAGAAGTAATATCCGCCGTACTCGGCCGCGTTTGTACCGTCGAAGCCGGGCAGATTTAAAATCTCGGTGCGGTAGTTGTCGCTGCTTATGTTCAGGCCGTTTTCGTCAAAATTATAGTCCCAGCCGAACATATCGTGGGCGTACTCCCAGGTCAGGGGGAAGTAGGTCACGCCCCGAAGGGTCATGAGGGGGTAGTCGCCCCCGCCCGCCTCCTGACCGTTCACATAGGTGACAAAGTGGGCCGGTTCCACACATTCCCCCGTGTAGCGGTACTCCTGACCGACGGGGACTTCCACCGGACGCACGGTCCAACTGTGGGGATTATTCGTTCCGGAGACGTTGTCCCGGTACATTCCGGCGATGTTCTCCTTGTTGACGGTCAGAGTGTAAGTCCGCCCGTCCCAGCCAGTGGTGAGGCCAAGGAAGCGGCAGTCATAGTAGGTCATAGGGAAATAGGTGATGTCCCTGTACACGAACAGGGGGTATTCCCTATTTCGGCTGTCAACCTTTTGTCCGTTGAGCGTGACGTCAAAGGCCGGCAGTACGGCGGTCTCGTCCTGGGCCATGGCCGCCGACGCGGCAAAGATTGCCGCCACGGCCATAATAGTGGCAAATAGCTTTTTCATAGGTGTTCCTCCTAAAATATAGTAACATCAGAGATGTTCTATAGCTTAGACGTAAAAACAGCCGAAAAAGTTCCACGTTTTTGAAAATTTTTTCGGTAAAGTCAGTCACACCTGCCTCACTAACCACTGTCTGCTATTTATTACACGCTCAGCTCCGCCGTCATGCCGAGCAGTTCCTTATTTTCGTCAAGGATGGGCTGTACGACATTGTCTATAAACTCCTCGGTCTGCTGAGGAGCGCGGCCCACATAGTTCTCGGGCTTAAGAATGGCCTTGAGAGCGTCGATGTCCAGGTTGAAGCTGCCATCGGCGGCGATCAAGTCGATAAGGTTGTTAGGGCCGCCGTTGACCTTCACGTTCTTTCCGGCCTCCATGGACAGCTCCCTGATCTTCTCATGAAGCTCCTGACGGTCGCCGCCCTGCTTTACCGCCTGCATCATGATGTTCTCGGTGGCCATAAATGGCAGCTCGCTCATGATGCGGCTCTCGATGACCTTGGGATAGACCACCATGCCGTCGGCGACATTTATGTAAATTTCCAAGATCGCGTCAGTAGCCAGGAAGGCCTCGGCCACGCTGATACGCTTGTTGGCGCTGTCGTCAAGGGTTCGCTCGAACCACTGGGTTGAGGCGGTGATGGCCGGATTGAGAGCATCGACTATGACGTAACGGGCCAGAGAGGATATGCGTTCGCTGCGCATGGGGTTACGTTTGTAGGCCATGGCAGAGGAGCCTATCTGGCTCTTTTCAAAGGGTTCCTCCATCTCCTTCAGGTGCTGGAGCAGACGGAGGTCGTTGCTGAACTTGTAGGCGCTCTGAGCTATGCCCGCAAGGATATTGAGCATCTGAGTATCCAGCTTCCGGGCGTAGGTCTGGCCGGAGACTGGGAACACCGCGCTGTAGCCCATTTTTTCGGCTATCTTCATGTCCAGGGCCTTGACCTTCTCGTGGTCGCCCTCGAACAGCTCAAGGAAGCTGGCCTGAGTGCCGGTGGTTCCCTTGCTGCCAAGGAGCTTGGCCTTGGAGAGCTGGTGATCCAGATCCTCAAGGTCCATCACAAGATCCTGAATCCACAGCGTGGCCCGCTTGCCCACAGTGGTGAGCTGGGCAGGCTGGAAGTGGGTGAAGCCCAAAGTGGGCAAATCCTTGTATTTCATGGCGAAGCCGCTGAGCTTGGCAATAACATTAATGAGCTTTTTCCGTATGAGCCTGAGGGCCTCGGTCATAATTATGATGTCGGTATTATCGCCCACATAGCAGCTTGTGGCCCCCAAGTGGATGATGCCCTTTGCCTTGGGACACTGTACGCCATAAGCATAGACGTGGCTCATAACGTCGTGGCGAACCTGCTTTTCCCGCTCCTGGGCCACCTCATAATTGATGTCGTCGGCGTGGGCCTTAAGCTCGTCCACCTGCTCCTGAGTGACGGGCAGGCCCAGCTCCATCTCTGTCTCGGCCAACGCTATCCACAGCTTGCGCCAGGTGCGGAACTTCATATCGTTGGAAAAGAGGTACTGCATCTCCTTGCTGGCGTACCGGGAGTTAAGCGGAGTCTGATAGGTGTTGTTGGACATAGGATTACCTCCTGTTTAACAGCTTGAAAGCTTTTTTAATAGGTTAATTTTACTACATTTTGACGCATATTTCAAGGGGCAAATGTGATAAATTTTGAAAATATTCAGGGGCTGTAAAAAATGGCGCAGATCGTCCAAGGGCTGGAAGCCTTTATTTAAGGTAAATTATAGCATTATGTAATCAGTCAACAAAAATAAAATAACGTATTATTAATGTAGAAAATTCGCCCTTACGAGCGAATTTTCTCATTTTATGCCCTTGGACTACGAACGAAAATCACCGCTCGGCGTACCTATGTACGCCGTCGGGAGGGCTTTCTCGGCAACAGGCTTCGCCTGCCGCCTGCGAGAGCTGATTTTCGTTTGTTCTGCACGATTTTTTTGGACAGCCCCCGTGCCTCCA
>CANQKL010000067.1 GCA_947624455.1 uncultured Clostridia bacterium | reverse complement strand
ACGCCGACGAGGGCGACCCCGGCGCTTTCATGGACAGAAGCGTGCTGGAGGGCGACCCCCACAGCGTTCTTGAGGCTATGGCCATCGCCGGTTACGCCATCGGCGCAAATCAGGGTTACATTTATATCCGCGCCGAGTACCCCATCGCGGTAAAGAGACTTCAAATAGCCATAGATCAGGCCAAGGAATACGGCCTGCTGGGCAAGAATATCTTCGACACGGGCTTTGATTTTGACATCGAGCTTCGTCTGGGCGCGGGCGCCTTCGTCTGCGGCGAGGAGACCGCCCTGATGACCTCTATCGAGGGCCACAGAGGCGAGCCTCGTCCCCGTCCTCCCTTCCCGGCCGTAAAGGGCCTGTGGGAGAAGCCCACCATCCTCAACAACGTTGAGACTTACGCCAACATTCCCGTCATCTTCAACAAGGGCGCCGACTGGTTCGCTTCCATCGGCACCGAAAAGAGCAAGGGTACCAAGGTATTCGCCCTGGGCGGCAAGATCAACAACACCGGTCTTGTTGAGATACCCATGGGTACCACCCTTCGCGAGATCGTTGAGGAGATCGGCGGCGGCGTTCCCAACGGCAAGAAGTTCAAGGCGGCTCAGACCGGCGGCCCCTCCGGCGGCTGCATCCCCGCTTCCTTGATCGACACGCCCATCGACTATGATTCCCTTATCTCTATCGGCTCTATGATGGGCAGCGGCGGCCTTATCGTTATGGATGAGGACAACTGTATGGTCGATATCGCCAAATTCTTCTTGGAGTTCACCGTTGACGAGTCCTGCGGCAAGTGTACTCCCTGCCGTATAGGCACAAAGCGCCTTCTTGAGATACTTGACAAGATAACCAAGGGTCAGGGTACCCTTGAGGATATCGACCGCCTTGAGGCGCTCTGCTATCACATCAAGAACGCCTCCCTCTGCGGCCTTGGACAGACTGCTCCCAACCCTGTGCTTTCCACTCTCCGCTACTTCCGCGACGAGTACGAGGCCCACGTTGTTGAGAAGCGCTGCCCCGCTGGCGTATGTAAGGCCCTCACCAGCTATGTCATCGACCCCGAGAAGTGCAAGGGCTGCTCGGCCTGCTCACGCAAGTGTCCCGTAGGCGCTATCTCCGGCGAGATCAAGAAGCCCTTCGTCATTGACACAACCAAGTGCGTTAAGTGCGGCGTCTGCATGGAAACCTGTAAGTTCGGCGCCGTAGTAAAGAAGTAAGGAAGGAGCTTATTGAAATGGATATGGTTAATTTAAAGATAAACGGTCAGGCTGTCAGCGTACCCGCTGGCTCCACCGTTCTCGAGGCGGCTCGGGCCGCCGGGATAGAGATTCCCACCCTATGCTATCTCAAGGATGTCAGCCAGACAGGCTCCTGCCGTATGTGCCTTGTTGAGATCAAGGGGGGCCGCGCCCTTCAGGCCGCCTGCGTATATCCCGTCGCCGAGGGCATCGAGGTTCAGACCAATACCCCCACCGTCCGCGAGGCCCGCAAGGCCGTGCTTGAGCTTATGCTCAGCAACCACGACCGCAAGTGCCTCACCTGCCCCCGCAACCGCAACTGTGAGCTTCAGGCCCTTTCCGACGAGCTGGGAGTCAGCGACATCCCCTATGAGGGCGAGAGAAACGAGTACGACATCGACGAGATCTCTCCCTCCATCGTCCGCGACAATAACAAGTGCGTACTCTGCCGCCGCTGCGTGAACGTCTGCAAGCACGTGCAGACCGTCGGCGTTATCGACACCATGGAGCGCGGCTTTAAGACCAAGGTCGGCTGCGCCTTTGAGGCCAGCCTGGGCGAGGTGGACTGCGTCAACTGCGGTCAGTGTATCGCCGTCTGCCCCGTAGGCGCCCTTCGGGAAAAAAGCTCCGTTCAGGACGTTTGGGACGCCCTTGCCTCCGATAAGCACGTTGTAGTTCAGACCGCTCCCGCGGTTCGCGCCGCCATTGGCGAGGAGTTCGGCCTGCCCATGGGCGAACCCGTAACCGGAAAGATGGTTGCGGCCCTGCGTCGGCTGGGCTTCGACAAGGTGTTCGACACCGATTTCGGCGCCGACCTCACCATTATGGAGGAGGGTACCGAGCTTATCCACCGTATGCAGAACGGCGGCGTGCTGCCCATGATCACCTCGTGCAGCCCCGGCTGGGTAAAATTCTGCGAACACAATTTCCCCGACTTTATCCCCAACCTCAGCTCCTGTAAGTCGCCTCACGAAATGTTTGGCGCCGTGATCAAGAGCTATTATGCGGAGAAGGCCGGTATCGACCCCAAGAATATTTACACCGTTTCCGTAATGCCCTGCACCGCCAAGAAATTTGAGGCCCAGCGGGACGAGCTGGCCGCCACCGGCACCCCCGATGTTGACGCCGTTATCACCACCCGTGAGCTGGCTCAGATGATCAAGCAGAGCGGTATCCAGTTTGCCAAGCTGCCCGACGAGGTATTTGATTCTCCCTTCGGCGACGAGGCTACCGGCGCGGGCGTTATCTTCGGCGCGACCGGCGGCGTTATGGAGGCCGCCCTGCGCACCGTGGCCGATATTCTCACCGGCGAGTCCATCGAACACGTTGACTATGAGGCCGTTCGCGGTCTTGACGGAGTAAAGATCGCTTCCGTTCAAGTCGGCGACAAGACCATCCGCGCGGCTGTGGCTCACGGCCTGGGTAACGCCAGAAAGCTGCTCAACAGCGTTCGCGCCGGAGAGACGCAGGTAGACTTTATTGAGATCATGGCCTGCCCCGGCGGCTGCGTTACCGGCGGCGGACAGCCCATCGTTTCCTCCAGAGTCAAGATGGACGTCAACGTTTCCGCTGAACGCGCCAAGGCAATCTATGCCGAGGATAAGAATCTCAAGCTCCGTAAGAGCCATGAGAATCCCTATATCCAGAAGCTGTACAGCGAGTATTTGGGCAAGCCCGGCGACCATAAGGCCCACGAGCTTCTCCACACTCACTATGTTGCCCGTCCAAAATATTAATTGAATAACTATTGAAAAGATCCCTCCTCGTGTTACAATGCGAGGGGGGATCTTTAATAAGCGTTATTTTTCTGTGGGGATATTACCGGCTCGGCGGCGAATGGGGATCACAGATCGCGGAGCCTTTCAGTGGCGTCGTAAATCGTCTTTGCGCCGGCCTCCCGTCCATATTTATCGACCTCGCTGCGGTTCCTGTCGCCGTGGGTCAGGCAGCCCGCGCCGCCGATACAGCCGTCCCGGCAGGCCATACCCTCTATGAGGTTGTTGGGCAGGGCGTTTTTACTGGCGCGCATAAGGGCCATGCGACATTCCTCTATGCCGTTGGCCACAAGGGGCCGGTACTGGAAGTCCCCAAGCCCGTGTTCGCCGATGGCCTGCCCCACCGCGTCGGCCACGCCGCCGCTGCGGGCAAAAATGCGCCCGTAATAGGAGGCGTTGGACAGATCGCTGTCCTCCATGGCGGAAATGTTCAGGTCGCGGCTGTCGAAAAGGGCTTGAAGCTCCTCAAAGGTCAGAGCGCAGTCAACGTACTGCGCCACACGATCCCGAACCTCCGCCTTTTTGGCTGTGCAGGGGCCGATAAATATCACCTTGCAGTCCGGATCCTGAGCCTTTATATGGCTGGCTATCTGGGCCATGGGGGAGAGGTTGTGGGAAATGTTGTCCACAAGCGTTGGGAACTGCTTATGTATGTAGTCTACAAAGGCCGGACAGCAGCTGGTGGTGAGGAAGGTCTTATCCGTCTCAGCCAGCTCTTTACTTTCCAGAAAGGCCGTCATATCCGCGCCGAGGGCGGCCTCCTCCACAGCGTAAAAGCCCAGAGCCTTTATGCCGGAGATGACCTGCCCCAGCCGGGCATAGGAAAACTGACCGGCGACGGAGGGGGCGACTACCGCATGAACCTTGTATTTAGAGTTGTTTTCGCTGCCCTTCAGTAAATTTATGGCGTCAACTATGAAGCTCTTGTCCATTATTGCGCCGAAGGGACACATATAGGAGCAGGCCCCGCAGGCTATGCACTTGTCGTTGTTGATAACGGCCTTGTCCTCGTCGTCCATGGTGATAGCGTTCACCTTGCAGGCCTTGACGCAGGGACGGCGGTGGTTGATTATAGCGGAGTAGGCGCAGACCTCGGCGCATTTGCCACATTCCACGCATCTGTCCTTGTCGATCACGGCCCTGTGGTGCTTGTCAAAGCTGATAGCGTCCCGGCGGCAGGCGTCCTGACAGCGGTGGGCCAGGCAGCCGCGGCAGTTTTCGGTCACGCTGTATCCGCCAAGGGGACATTCGTCGCAGGCGATCTTCATGACCTCGATTATGTTGGGATTTTTGTCGTCGCCGCCCATGGCTATGTCGATACGTTCGCCAACGATGGCCTTTTCCTTGTAAATGCAGCAGCGCATGGTGGCTTCCTTGCTGTCCACGATTATATCGGGTATCTCGGCGTGGGCGCGGTTGAGCCGGTCGGCCCACGCATAGCGCGCCACCTCCCGCAGTACCCGGTATTTGAGAAACTGCACCTGGGTGTCAAACTTTTTCATTTTCTCCTCCTTTTTTCGCGTGCCTCTTTAAAGCTCGCGGGGCGGCTTGCTTTAAAACCGCCCCGCGGGGTGACTCTATTCGTAATCTACCACGTTTACCCATGAAAGCAGGAATTCCCGCTCTTCGCTTTTCCCCTTTACGCTTTGGGACGCGGCCACAATGGGCATCCACTTTTGTACGTACTGCTTGGCGGTGTCGCTCTTACGGCAGAACAGATCCAGGTATTTGTCCGCCGTGTCCCTGTCGCCAGATAGGCAGAACAGCAGGTAGGTCCTCGCAGCGTCGGCGCTGGCGTTGCCCTGGGTCACATGGGCCCAGTCGATAACGTAGGGGGTTCCGTCCTCGGTGATTATCACGTTGGAGGGGTTAAAGTCCCCGTGGCATATCTTGTTGTGCTTGGGCATACTCTCCAGACGGGTGTGCAGCTCATACCGGGTCGTGGCGTCCAGATCGGTGGCGGAGATCTTGGCGTTCATCTTGTCCTTGAGCTTGTTGAGGATAGGGCATTTTCTGGCGTGTATAGAGAGCTGGAGATCCACAAAAAGCTCCAGGTACTCATCCCTCTTGTCGGGATTTTCCTCCATAAGCTTGGCGAGGGTTTTTCCCTTTATATAACGGGTGATTATGGCCCAGTCTCCGTCCACCCTTGTCACCGCCGCGAGAGTGGGGCAGTTGATGCCGGTAGTCTCGATCTTGGCCAGATTGAGGGCCTCGTTCAGAATTTCGGCCTTGGAAAAGCTGTCGTCGAACACCTTGATAGACAGGTTCTGCCGCTGATCCCAGTAGACCGTCTTGTGCTGGCGGCGGGCTATGACCTGGCTCATATCCAGATTGTTAAGATCCATTTTCGTTTTCCTCCTTTTTTTATTTGCCGTAATAGGCTTTAAGGTACATTTCCTTTATTTCGCTTATAAGGGGATAGCGGGGGTTGGCGCCGGTGCATTGGTCGTCAAAGGCCTGCTCCGACATTTCGTCCAGCTTGTCGAGGAAAGCCTGCTCGTCTACCCCATAATCGCGGATAGTGTCCTTTATGCCGATGTCGGCCTTGAGCTTGTCTAGCTTTGCGATAAGGCCCTCCAGCTTTTCGCTGTCGTCCTTGCCGGGAATACCCAGGAAATCGGCTATTTCGCCGTAGCGACGCAGAGTGTGGGGGTGGGAGTACTGGGGGAAGGTACCCATTTTCGCCGGAACCTCGGCGGCGTTATAGCGCAGCACATGATCTATCATCAGGGCGTTGGCTATGCCGTGAGCAATGTGGTGATAGGCTCCCAGCTTGTGGGCCATGGAGTGGCAGACGCCCAAAAAAGCGTTGGCAAAGGCCATGCCCGCTATTGTGGAGGCGTTGGCCATCTTTTCCCTCGCCTGGGGATCGTTGGGGCCGTTGTCATAGCACCTGGGCAGGTAGTCAAAGATAAGCTTTATGGCCTTGAGCGCCAGACCGTCGGTGAAGTCGGTGGCCATCATTGAGGCGTAAGCTTCGAGGGCGTGGGTCATCGCGTCGATGCCCGAAGCCGCCGTAAGCCCCTTGGGCATATTCATCATCAGGTCGGTGTCGATTATCGCCATGTCGGGCATCAGCTCGTAGTCCGCCAAGGGGTACTTGATACCGGTGGACTCGTCGGTGATGACCGCGAAGGGCGTCGCCTCGCTGCCGGTGCCGGACGAGGTGGGAATAGCGATGAAATAGGCTTTTTCGCCCATCTTGGGGAAGGCGTATATCCTTTTGCGTATATCCTGGAACCTCATGGCCATGTCCATGAAGTCTACGTCGGGATGCTCATACAGCACCCACATTATTTTTGCGGCGTCCATGGCCGAGCCGCCGCCCACGGCGATTATAACATCGGGACAAAAGGCAGTCATGGCCGCCGCGCCCGACTTGGCGCTGGCCAGGGAGGGGTCGGACTCCACGTCGAAGAAGGTGGTGTGTATCACGCCCATTTCGTCGAGCTTGTCGGTTATGGTGCGGGTGTAGCCGTTTTCGTACAGAAATTTGTCCGTCACGATGAAGGCCCGCTTTTTGCCCATAACGTTCTTTAATTCGTCTAAGGCTACCGGAATGGAGCCTTTTTTCATATAAATCTTTTCAGGAGCCCGGAACCACAGCATATTTTCTCTCCTCTCCGCCACGGTCTTGATGTTGAGCAGATGTTTGACGCCCACGTTTTCGGAGACGGAATTTCCGCCCCAGGAGCCGCAGCCCAGCGTGAGGGAGGGCGCCAGCTTAAAATTGTACAGATCGCCTATGCCCCCGTGGGAGGAAGGGGTATTTATCAAAATGCGGCAGGTTTTCATTCTCGCCTGGTGTGCGGCTATCTTGTCCTGGGCGGTCAGCACGTCGCAGTACAGGGAGGAGGTGTGTCCGTAGCCGCCGTCGGCAATGAGCTGTTCCGCCTTGGACAGCGCGTCCTCAAAGTCCGCCGCCCTGTACATGGCCAGCACAGGGGACAGCTTCTCGTGGGCGAATTCCTCGCTGATGTCCACGCTCTCCACCTCGCCCACAAGGAGCTTGACGTTGGCCGGAACCTCTATCCCTGACAAAGCGGCGATCCTGACGGCGGACTGGCCCACGATCTTGGCGTTAAGGGCGCCGTTGATGATTATGGTCTTTCTCACCTTGTCTAACTCCTGGGGGTTTAGGAAGTAAGCGCCCCGGGAGGCAAACTCGGCCTTGACAGCGTCGTACACTCCGCCGAGAACGATGACGCTCTGCTCCGAGGCGCAGATCATGCCGTTGTCAAAGGTCTTGGAGTGGATAACGGAATTGACGGCCAGCACCACGTCGGCGCTGTCGTCGATGATGGCGGGGGTGTTGCCCGCGCCCACGCCGAGGGCGGGTTTTCCGCTGGAATAGGCGGCCTTGACCATGCCGGGGCCTCCGGTGGCGAGGATGATGTCGGCTTCCTTCATTACCATATTTGTCATTTCCAGCGAGGGAATGTCTATCCAGCCTATGATGTCCTCCGGCGCGCCGGCCTTGACGGCGGCCTCCAGCACGGTCTTGGCGGCCGCGATGGTGCTGAGCTTAGCCCTGGGGTGGGGGCTTATGATTATGCCGTTGCGGGTCTTGAGGGCCAGCAGGGTCTTGAAAATAGCCGTGGAGGTGGGGTTAGTGGTGGGTATGACAGCGGCGATAACGCCGATAGGCTCGGCGATCTTTTTTATGCCAAAGACGCTGTCCTCCTCTATGACCCCGCAGGTGGGAGTGTTCTTGTAGGCGTTGTATATATACTCCGAGGCGTAGTGGTTTTTTATGACCTTATCTTCGACAATTCCCATGCCAGTCTCCTCCACGGCCTGTTTGGCCAGGGGGATGCGCATACTGTTGGCGGCAAGGGCCGCCGCCCGGAAGATTTTGTCAACCTGCTCTTGAGTATAGACGGCGAACTTCCTTTGCGCCTCCCGAACCTTAGCCAAGGTTCGTTCCAGCTTTTCAGGGCTGTCCACTATCTCATATGTTTTGTCGTTCATGCGTCTCTCTCCGTTCCTCAAATTTAAAATGAAAACACATTTATGCTATTATTCTAAGATATTTTTTACCAAAAGTCAATGCTTTAATTGTAAATTATAAGAAAAAGAGGCAGCCTTAATTTATCAATTTTTTGATATTTTCGCGGGCCTATGGATTTTACCGACCTCCAAAGATATAAACTCGGTTCATGTATATTTTGCACAAAAAAATTTGTCGAAATTCTACGAATTTTACACAAAAAATTCCAGACAAAATATTGTAAAAATAAAAATTTTTGTGCTATAATTATTCACAGCGATTTGCCCTGAA
>CANQKL010000066.1 GCA_947624455.1 uncultured Clostridia bacterium | reverse complement strand
CCCGGAGGTTGGGATCGTGGTAGAGACTATGGGCGGAGTCCGATTTGCCTATGAGTACACTAAAAGCGCGCTTGAAGCTGGCAAGACCGTTGTCACCAGCAATAAGGAGTTGGTGGCTAAGCACGGTCACGAGTTCTTTGAAATAGCCGAAAAACACAACTGCCGCTATCTCTTCGAGGCCAGCGTGGGCGGAGGCATACCTGTTATACGCCCCCTTGTTAGGTGCCTGGCCGCCAACGAAATTAAAAGCGTTACCGGCATAATCAACGGTACTACAAATTATATCCTCACTAAAATGTATAGGGAAGGCCAGAGCTTTGAGGAGGCGCTGCGCCAGGCTCAGGAGCTGGGCTATGCGGAAAAGGATCCCAGCGCGGATGTGGACGGGCTTGATGTTTGCCGGAAAATAGCGATCCTCGCCTCCATGGTCTTGGGCAAAAGGGTGGACTGCGACCGCGTACCCACTCGTGGCATAGGGAACGTTACCGCGGCCGATATAGCCTGGGCCGAGAGCGTGGGCTGCACTGTAAAGCTTTTGGGCAGGGCCGTGTTCAAGGACGGCCGCGCGGGAGTTTCGGTCGAGCCAGCTGCGGTGGCGACCGTGAATGACGCTAACCCTCTTGGCAGCGTCTGGGACGTGTTCAACGGCATACTTGTGGAGGGCAATATGGTCGGCCAGATAATGTTCTACGGTCGGGGCGCGGGCAAGCTGCCTACGGCCAGCGCCGTTGTGGGCGACATAGTTGACGCGGTCCGTCAGCCCGGATACTGCGGTGAATTTTCGTGGGCCAAAGCCGAGGACACGACTTTCGATCCAGCTGAACTGGAGAGCGAGTTTTTCATTAGAATGAGCGAGGCGGCTCTGCCGGCGGCGGAAAAGGAGTTCGGCTCCTTTGCTTCCCTCGTCAGGAAAGACGGCGAGATCGGATTCATCACTCCGGCAATGAGCGAAATTGAGATAAATAAACGGCTGTCGGGGATCGACGGCGTTATATCTAAAATGAGAGTATATAGATAGGAGGTTTTAAAGTGGCTCTTATAGTACAAAAGTTCGGCGGCACCAGCGTTGCCAATGCCGAACGTATATTTAACGTGGCGAACAGGGTCATTGAGACCTATGACAATGACAATGATGTGGTCGTTGTTGTTTCAGCTCAGGGCGACACTACCGATGACCTTATAGAAAAGGCCAAGGAAATCAATCCTCGTGCCTCAAAGCGCGAAATGGACGTTCTCCTCTCCACGGGCGAGCAGCAGTCCATGGCTCTGCTGGCAATGGCCATTGAAAAGATAGGAAGGCCGGTAATTTCATTGGCGGCATGGCAGGTGGGGCTGGCGACGGACTCCAATTATTCCAATGCCAGGATAAAGCGTATCGTGGGCAACCGCATTCAGACCGAGCTTGACAAGCACAAAATCGTTATTGTGGCAGGTTTCCAGGGCATCAACAAGTTTGACGATGTGACCACCCTTGGCCGGGGCGGCAGCGATACCTCGGCGGTGGCGCTGGCTGCCGCGCTGGGGGCGGATCTATGCCAGATATTTACTGACGTGCGGGGCGTGTACACCGCCGATCCCAGAATAGTTCCCAACGCGAAGCAGCTGACCGACATCAGCTTCGACGAGATGTTGGAGCTGGCGTCCCTTGGAGCGAATGTACTCCACAACCGCAGCGTCGAAGTGGCCAGAAAATACAATGTAAATCTCGAGGTGCTTTCCAGCTTGGAGAAGGCGCCCGGCACAGTAGTTAAGGAGGTAAACAGCGTGGAAAAGATGTTAGTAAGAGGCGTGGCCCGGGATAACGACGTGGCCCGTATCTCCCTTGTAAATTTGGACAATACCCCCGGCAAAGCATTCCAGGTGTTCGGCCTGCTGGCGAAGCACAAGATAAATGTTGACGTAATCATCCAGTCCATCGGCAGAGGCGACAAAAAGGATATTAGTTTTACCGTGCCTCTTGGCAGCCTTGACACTGTGCTTGAGCTTTTGGAGAAGAATAAAGAACTCATCGGCGCCGAACACATAGATCACACCGAGAATATTTCCAAGGTCTCCATCGTGGGCGTTGGCATGGCCTCTAACGCGGGCGTGGCCGCCACTATGTTCGAAGCCCTTTACGACGCGGGCATCAACATCAATATGATATCCACCAGCGAGATAAAGATCAGCGTTCTTATCGACAAGCGGGACGCTGAACGGGCCGTTAGGGCGATCCACGATAAGTTTAATCTCGGCGACTAAAATTTGTAAAAAACCGTATATGAAAAAATGGCCTTCCAGGCCATTTTTTCATTGTATAGAGATTGGGGTGCGAAGAAAGAACCCCGTTCGGATATCTGTTTTACTTTATCTCGTGGCCGCCGTCGCCTACATTGTCAACATAGAAGGAAGCGGCGTAGCCGATCTTTTCCTCGTATGCCTTGCCGACCTTTTCAATAAATTCGTCCACGGCGTCCTCGCGAACGATGGAAACCGTGCAGCCGCCGAAGCCCGCGCCGGTCATACGGCTGCCGATAGTGCCGTCGATCTTGCGAGCCTCCTCGACAAGGGTATCCAGTTCCTTGCCGGTGACCTCGTACAAGTCGCGGAGACTGTCGCCGCTGCCGTTCATCAACCGACCGAACTCTATGACATTGCCGCTGTTAAGGGCCTCAATGCTCAGCAGCACTCGGTTGTCCTCGGAAATAACGTGTTCCACGCGATTGCGAATGACCTCGTCCTTGATGAGATGCTTGTACTGGATGAACTGCTCCATGGAAATGTCGCCCAGACAGGTGGCCTCGGGAATGGCCTGCTGCAAAGCGGCAAGACCAGCCTCGCACTGGGCCCGGCGCTCGTTGTATTTGCTGTCCGCGAGGGAACGCTTCTTGTTGGTGTTGGCGATAACGATCTTGTATCCGTCCATTTCCAGGGGAACTATTTCGTAGCTCAGATCCTTGCAGTTGAGGAAGATAACATGATTCTTTTGTCCCATAGCGGAGGCAAACTGATCCATTATGCCGCAGTTTACGCCGCAGTAGTTACATTCGGAGCCTTGACCCACCTGGGCCATCTCTATCATATTGACAGGCTCGGTTATCCCTTTTTTCTCGTTGGAGAAGGTCGCCAGAGCCAGAGCCGTTGAAACCTCGATAGAGGCCGAAGAACTCAGGCCGCCGCCGTAGGGAAGGTTGCCGTAAAATAGCATTTCGCAGCCCAGGATCTCGTAGCCCCGCTTCTGAAGCTCCACGGCGCAGCCAATCTGATAATTGCCCCATTTGAGGTCGCGGTAGTTGTCAAGGTTGTTTATGTCCGCCTCCACAAAGTCGGGAAGGTCTGTGGCCCGCAGGCGAATAACCTTTTCGGGTATCTGACGGACGGCGATAGTAGTTCCCATGGTCAAGGCGGCGGGGAAAACATAGCCTCCGTTGTAGTCGGTATGCTCACCGATGAGGTTTACTCGGCCGGGACTCATGAAAATGCGGATATCGCTCTCATCGCCGCCGTAGTATTTTACAAATTCTTTCTTAAGTTCGGCAATGGTCATTTATTTGTCACTCTCCTTGAATCTCTTGTAAGCCTCTCTGAGTTCGATACTGGTAGCCTCGGGAGCGGTGGGATTGCAGTGCGCCCAGGCGCCAGTCTCGCTGGAGGCGTTAAACTTCTGCTTGTCGGCGCTGCGCATAGGAGGATAAAAAGCGATATGGAAGTGGTAGCTCTCGCTGGTGTCCTCGCCGTAGTTGACGGGGCCGTTGTACATACACATCATGTAGGGGAAGGTGTAGCCGAAAAGACTGTCAAGAGTACCGGCGGCCTCGCGCACGGCCTTGGCCAGGTTGTCCTTCTCTCTGTCGTTGAACTCGCTGATATACTGCTTGTGGTTTTTGGCGGCAATGTAGATTCCATAGGGATATTCGCTGAAGAAGGGCAGAAATACCAGGAAATCCTCGTTCTCAAAGATGACGCGCCGTCCGTCCTGCACCTCGTCATGAATCATGTCGCAGATGAGGCAGCGGCCAGTCTCGTCATGATGCTCCTTGCAGGATTGAAGCTCCAGCTCCAGCTTCTTGGGAACCACGCTGTAGCCGTAGATCTGACCGTGGGGATGGGGCATGGTAACGCCAACGACCGCGCCGCGGTTTTCAAAGATAAATACATATTTGATATTCTCATCGGAGCGCAAAGCCTCGAACCGCTCGACCCACAGATCCACCAGCTTGCGCACGTGATCCACGGGCAGCTCGGGCAGAGTAACGGTGTGTTCGGGGGAATAGAGTATAACCTCGCACTTGCCGTAGGCGGGACGAACCTTATATATATTAGTCTCCACGTCGTCGGGAACGGGGGGATTCTGCATTAGAGCGGGGAAGTCGTTGTCGTATTCGTAAACGTCAAAGGCTTTGGGTACCTTATCATTGTCCGGTCCGGGACAGAAGGGACACCAGTCTTTGGGCATCTGGGGCCGGTTCTGCCGGTGCGACGCTATCATTATCCAATCCTTAGTAAGGGGATGCCAACGTAATTCTGCCATAATTATCACCTCATGTAGTATTTTTCTATTTAATTATACTATGAATTTTAAAGTTAGTCAAGAACTATATTTGAAAATTTTGAAAATTACGCCGAGGGACGTTTAAAATCGAGGAAAATTCTTTTAAAATAACGTTGACAAATCTTTTGTTCTGTGGTAAAATATTGAAAGCGTCATTATCGGGCGCAAATTTTAAAGAAAGGATTGTCCGACATGGAAAATGTATTTGACGTTCTGAAAGAACGGGGCCTCATTGCGCAGACAACTCACGAGGAAGAAATCCGCGAGCTGCTGGGAAAGGAGAAGATCTCGTTCTATATCGGCTTTGATCCAACTGCTGACAGCCTCCATGTGGGGCATTTCCTCCAGATGGTGGTTATGAAGCATATGCAGGATCACGGACATCGGCCCATCGCCCTTATCGGCGGGGGTACGGCTCACATCGGCGACCCCACGGGCCGCACGGATATGCGTCAGATGATGACCTCCGAAACGATTCAGCATAACGGCGACTGCTTCAAGAAGCAGATGGGTACCCTCGTTGATTTCTCCGATGGCAAGGCCGTTATGGTCAACAACGCCGACTGGCTGCTTAAGCTGAATTACGTGGACTTCATTCGGGACATCGGCTCCTGCTTCTCCGTAAACCAGATGCTCACCGCCGAGTGCTTCAAGCAGCGGCTGGAAAAGGGACTCAGCTTTTTGGAGTTCAACTATATGCTCATGCAGAGTTACGATTTCCTCATGCTGGCTAGAAAATATGACTGCAAAATGCAGCTGGGCGGCGACGACCAGTGGAGTAATATTCTGGGCGGTATCGACCTGAACCGCCGCAAGGACAGACGCCAGGTGTACGGAATGACCTTCACTCTCCTGACCACCAGCGAGGGCAAGAAAATGGGTAAGACCGCCAAGGGCGCGGTGTGGTTGGATCCGGCCAAGACCAGTCCATATGAGTTTTACCAGTACTGGCGCAATGTGGACGACGCCGACGTGTGCAAGTGCCTGCGGCTGTTGACCTTTATCCCCATGGATGAGATCAGGGAGTACGAAAAGCTGGAGGGCAGCGCCCTGAACGGCGTTAAGGCAAGGCTGGCCTACGAACTCACCGCCATGGTTCACGGAAAGGATGAGGCCGATAAGGCCGACGCCGCGGCCAAGGCCGTATTTGGCGGCGCGGGCGATGATTCCAATATGCCCACGGCGGAAATAGCCGAGGCGGAGCTGGGCGAGGGCCTTCCAGTCCTTGACCTGCTGACTGCGGTGAAGTTTATCCCCTCCAAGGGCGAGGGTCGGCGGCTTATCCAGCAGAACGGCCTGAGCATAAACGACGAGAAGGTTACGGACATAGGTACGGTTATCACTAAGGACAGCTTCAGCGGCGGCAAGCTCGTGGCGAAAAAGGGAAAGAAATCCTTCCTTAAAATTGTTCTCAAATAACAAATAAGGTGATATATTGAACCTGATAATGATTTTTCTCACGGCGGTTTCGCTGGCTATGGACGCTTTCGCGGTTTCCATAACCAACGGTATTGTGGTGACGGATCTCCGTCCCCGCCACGGCGTGAAAATGGGCCTGTATTTCGGCGGCTTCCAGTTCATAATGCCCCTTATAGGCTATGTACTCGGCAGCGGCCTGCGGGAGTACATCGAGGCCTTTGACCATTGGATAGCCTTTGGGCTGCTGGCTCTCATCGGCGGCAATATGATAAGGGAGAGCTTTTCTCCCGAGGAAGAAGCTCGGAGCGGGAAAACCGCCAAAGAGGCTCTTAATTACAAGGCGCTGACCCTACAGGCCATAGCCACCAGCATCGATGCTTTGGCCGTGGGGGTGAGTTTCTCCCTGCTGCCGGACATTGATATGTGGCTGTCCTGTTCCATAATCGGCATAGTTGCTTTCGCCTTTGCCTTCGGCGGGGCCTTGATGGGTAAGCGCGTGGGAGGTCTTTTCAGGGACAAGGCCGAGCTGGCGGGAGGGATAGTGCTGTGCGTGATAGGCATAAAAATACTTATCGAGCATTTGTTTTTCTGATATATTTTGTAAGATAGACTTTATCAAAATTTAAATAACAGACAGTTCGTGACCATCCTGTCTATAAACAAAACTACGGATTTAAGTAAATACTGATTAAATACAGTGCGGCGATTGGCGAGACATAGTTTTCTCGAGACAAGGAAAAAAGCGCAGAAATACTTGATGTATTTTGAGCGTTTTTGACGCGGTATCGGGGAAATTTGGCCGCCAAGCGTCGTGCTGAGCCGCAGGCGTTATTTAATTAGTGTTTGCTTGAGGGGACATTTTATGTCCTTTAAAAGGGCGGGGTCACACCCCGCCAATTTTATTTTTAGGAGGAGTTTTACAATGCAAAAGAAAATGGCGACAAGGTACATGGTTCAGGGCGCGATGATAGCGGCTATCTACGTGGCGCTGACCAAGGTGTTTGAGCCGCTGAGCTTCGGCATGAACGGCGCCATCCAGTGCCGGGTCAGCGAATTGCTGACGGTTTTGCCGGTGTTTACCCCGGCGGCGGTGCCCGGCCTGTTCGTGGGCTGCCTGATTGGCAACCTGTTGGGCGCGGGAGCTTCGCCGGTGGATATAGTATTCGGCTCGCTGACCACGCTGCTTGCCGCCTGCGGAACAAGGATGCTGCGGAAAAACTGGTTCCTCGCGGTTCTGCCGCCGATAGTCCTGAACGGCTTGATCGTGGGAGGCTATCTTCCCGTGGTGTACGGCATGGATATGCCCATCTGGCTGTCCATGGTCTTTGTGGCCGCCGGACAGGTTATCTCCTGCGGATTGGGAGGATTGCTGCTGGCAAAGGCGCTGTCAAAAACGCCGGTGTTCAAGTTCAGTTAACTTACTGCGTAACTTGGAGGCATGGGGCCGGTCGAAAAAATCGTGCAGAACAGCGTCGGAACAAGCGTTGCATCACTTGTTCTGATTTCTTCAAAATCAGAACAATGGTTCGCGCCGCTGTTCCTCCTTTTCCCCACAAACAACTTCGTTGTTTGTGGGGGTTTTCGTTGGCACATAAAACTCGCAAAAGGTTGTTAGTGAGCCAAAGCCGCAGCGAGGGCCGTTTTAGGCCCGAAGCAGGCGACGCGAACGTGACCTTTTGCGAAGAAGGAGGAGCAAGCCTTCGTGCGACGACATTTTTTTCGCAAGAAAAAGCGTCGGAGCAAAGACAGGCTTTGCTCCGACGCCGCCTAGCGGTGATTTTCGTTCGTAGTTCAAGGGCATAAAATGAGAAAATTCGCTCCTAAGGGCGAATTTTCTACATTAATACGTTATTTTGTTTTTGCAAAGCGATTATTTAATACTCACATTTAACTTAAATAATCGTTTACAGCCCTTGAACGATCTGCGCGTATTTTTTTACGGCCCCTCAGTTTATTCTTTAATATTTTTTTAATATCCTTTGTCGCTTTTCATACGTTCCATTGTCTGGATAATTCCGGCGGTGATGCCGGTGGCAAGGGCCTCGCGTCCGCTCTCGCTGGTCAGGTATGCCCTGTCGCTGGCATTGCTGATAAAGGCCATTTCCACCAGAGCCGCAGGTTGAAGGGTCTTGCGTATTACGTACAAATGAGAGCCGTCATGGATTTGTCCGGGACGGAGAGTCGTATTGGCCACATTCTGGTTGTATATGTTCTGAGCGAGGATTGTGCCATATTTGGAATCGGGATGATAGTATACCTGAGTTCCGTTGGACGCCGGATTGTCAAAGGAATTGCTGTGTATGCTGACAAACAGGGCCGGAATGGCTCCGCCGCCGGTATTCCTGCTGGCGATGTCCACCCTTGCCTGGAGGGAAACATGGGTGTCAGTAGAGCGGGTCATTATCACGTTATAGCCCGCGGCTTGAAGCTTGTCCCTCACTTTTAGGGCAACGGCCAGATTTATGTCGTCCTCCTGAGCCCCGCCGCCTTCTGCGCCGGGATCGGTGCCGCCGTGGCCGGGATCCAGGACAATCGCGCCGTAATCCAGCTTTACTGTGTTTGTGGTATCGACTGTGCCGGAGGTGTCCATGCTCACGCCGCTGTTGCCGCCGTATCCGCCGCCTGTCCCGCCGGAACCGCTCATA
>CANQKL010000065.1 GCA_947624455.1 uncultured Clostridia bacterium | reverse complement strand
CGAGATTTTATGTTTTTTATCGAAAGGGAGTTCCCTTTCGAGCTTTCCCCATAGTGCATGGGGTTTGTCAGTAGTCTCGTGGTTTTTCCACATCAAATCACAGTTTTTATTGCCATATTAAACAGTACTGCGCGGCTTTTTGCAGCCCTATTTTGTGTCTTTGTATAGTTTTTTTGACCGCTTGCGCCAAATCCATTGCGCAATCGGGCTTTATATGATATTATTATGCCGTAAGGGGTGATAACATATGAAGGTCAGGCTTGAACCGGCGGATATTGCTGAGCCGGAGGTCATCGTTCGTGGAGATCCTGAAAGCGTTCAGGTGAAAAATATTCTTGGCCTCCTCAACGGGTCACAGAGTTCACGGAAGATGTTTCTTGTCAAAAATGGACGGGAATATCTCTTTGACCTGAATGAGGTGGAACGCTTCGAGGCTTGCGGCAATAAAATCTCAGCCTATGTTGACAAAAATGAATACGAGGCACGGGGTCGGCTCTACGAGCTGGAGGGCGCTCTGGCGTCAAAGGGCTTTGTCCGCATAAATAAGGGCGTTATCGTCAACGTCAACCACATAGCCTCGGTGGAGGCGGAATTTTCCGGAAATTATACAGCCAATATGAAAAGCGGCGGAAAACTGGTTATTTCGCGGAAATATGTCAAATCGTTCAAAAAATTTGTCATGGAGGTGTATTAAAATGTTGAAGAAACTATGTGAACACGTTGGAGTCAGCCTTGCCATAGGCTGGACAGTGACTACAGCCTGTATGTGGGCTTTTGGGGCCTATAACGCTGAAGGGCTGGCAGTGATGAGGATGTATACGGCGTGGTTGGCCGCCTCGGCGCTATATGGACTTATTTCGCTAATATACGACACCGAGCTGCCCTTGCCTCTGTCTATAGCCCTGCACCTTATTGGCTGTATTGCCATAACCTTCGGCGGGAGTTGGGCGGCCGGACTGTTTGATGTTTTTGACCCGTGGCCCTTCTGGTTTATCTATGTGCTGCCGATATTCTTTATAATTTACCTCATAATCGGCGCCGCCGTGACTGTAGCCGAAAAGCTGAAAGAAAAAAAGATAAATGATGAATTGGAAATGAGGAGCAGAGAATAAGCCGAAAGGCAGCGTTTCCTCACATTTCCCTCGCCATATTGCATAACTCCCTAAACCGGCTTTCCAGAGCGAGAGACTGTATTTCCTCACATTTTAGCTTTTCAAACACTTTCCTTTTTATTACCGCCTTTTTTGCGCCGGTCATTACCTCGGTTTTCCGTATCAGCGGAGAATCCGTAAAATGCTCCGGCGCAATTTCTTCCCCGGCGCAAACAGCCGCCAGGTCAAGATAATACCCGACCGCCCGTTCAACGCTGCGCATTGCGCTTTCGCCGTCGCCGATCTTTAAATAAGCTCCGGCAAGCAAGATATACAGGTCGCCCGACTCAAAGTCATGATAGGGAGGACGGGGATATTTCCCAAAGGCCCCGTCAAGGATGGCCAAGGCCGCTTCGTACGCCTCTATGGCCTCGTCATAGCGTCCGCTGTCGAAATAGGCCCTCCCCAGTTTAGCCACGTCATTCTCAAGGCCCTGAATTGCATAGTATATGTCGCTGCAAAGGCAGGTTATGATCTTGTCCCGGTTGCCCATACTTGCATAAACCTGGGCAAGATGGGAGTACAGCGTCTGGTCAGTCCGCACGGGAAACTCCATTGCCTCGGCGATCGCTCTGTCGTAATCCTTTTCCGCCGCGAAAAGAAGTACCAGCGTTTCTCTCGCGCCCATAATATCCGGCATTGCTTTTGAGTGAGCAATTATCAGCTCGGCCTGACGCTTTGTTTCGGCGGCTATCTTATCCGCCCGACCCGCCGCGTAAAGCTGTCCGTTTCCCGGCAGCGACAGCGTGAGTCCGAGCCTCATGCAGTTGTTCAAAAGCGTCATGTTGCAAGGATATTTTTTCAGCCCTTCCGTCAGACTGTCGTAAGCCGCGAGATAACCGGCGGCGTCTCCGTATTTCTGTAAGGCCGTAGCTTCCTCTATGATTTTCAGGGCCTCGGCGTTTTCGTCGGCCCCGTCTATGCTGAAGATAATATCCGTGCTTACGCCAAAAACGCTTGCCAGGGGAACGATCTGCGAGATGTCGGGCAGACCGCTTTCGTTTTCCCACTTTGAGACAGCCTGTGGAGTGACATTGATGAGTTCCGCCAGCTCCTCCTGGGTTAGACCCTTTTCACGGCGCAGCCTTCTGATATTTTGTCCGATAGACTTAGGCATTTGTATCCCTCCGTATCTTTTATTTGACTTTATTTTAACATATACGAAATTAAAATACAAGCTACTTAAAAGATACGCCGTATAAACGGAGCGTGGAGGCTGATCCGTTCTGTCTTATGTCTTGTACCTCTCCGTGGGATTTTGTCACCGAACGAGCGCCGCAAGCTTTTTTCCGCAAAATATTCCCGCAAGGCAGAAGATAACACTCAGCGCGATATACGCTCCGCCGCACAATATGACTTATTTTCAAATAAACTTCTAACTTGAAATCAGTCTATGCTCATGAGATTGTACGTTCGTAATGGGTGTCGTCCACCGGCTCCAGCCACTCGTTCGAGCAGTTTTCGCCCGGAACCTCCACCGCCAGATGGCTGAACCAACTGTCCGCAGCCGCGCCGTGCCAATGCTTCACTCCTGCGGGAATGTTGACGCAGTCGCCGGGCTTCATTTCGACGGCCTCCTTGCCCCACTCCTGGTACCAGCCCCGGCCGCCGACGCAAATGAGTATCTGCCCGCCGCCCTTATCGGCATGGTGGACGTGCCAGTTGTTGCGGCAGCCCGGCTCAAAGGTCACGTTGAAAATGCCCACCTGCTCTTTGGACACAGGGGCAAGGTAACTCTGCCCAATGAAATACTGAGCAAAGCCGTCGTTGGGCGCACCGATGGGGAACAGAATGGTATTCTGATATTTGTCCTTTTCCGTCAGTTCCGGCTCCGCCTCGTTCCACACGTCCTTCGCCAGGCGGAACACCGCCCAGGCCTTGGGCCAGCCCACATAAAAGCCCACATGGGTCACGATGGCCGCTATCTCCGCCCTTGTAACGCCGTGGGCCTTGGCGTTTTCAAGGTGATATGTCAGCGACGAATCGGTGATCCCCGAGGACATCAAAGCCACGACGGTAATAATGCAGCGAGTTTTTAAGTCGATATCCCCGTTGTTCCAGTTCTCGCCGAACAGCACGTCGTCGTTGAAGTGGGCGAAGTCGGGCGCGAAGTTCCCGAGCTGGTCCCGGCCCGCCGTTTGAGTAATTTTTTTGTTCATGATAATTCCTCCCGATCTTATTTTAGTAAATTGAGCGCGAAATCGTTCTGACTTTGTGTCAGCACAATTATTATATCATCGTTTCGCCGCAATGTCAATATGTTTTTGGAAAAAATATTGACATTGTGTCAAAATTGTGTTATACTGCATTTGAACAAAATCATCAAGGAGAAATGACTATGCCAAAAGGATCGCCAGAACTGACCAACGCCCGCAAGGAGGAAATAATTAACGCCTGCGAGGCCCTGTACAAAACGGAGAGCTTTAAAGACATCACCATTAAGGAAATAGGCGGTATCACCAGCTTTACAAGGACGTCCATCTACAACTATTTTCAGACCAAGGAGGAAATTTTCCTCGCTCTGCTCCAGCGGGAATACGACCGCATGAGCGACGCGCTGGAGGAATTGACAAAGGAGCGGCCCGCCATGACCGGTGACGAGTTTGCCCACTCGCTGGCCCACCTGTTGGAGGAACGGGTACAGCTTCTTAAGCTCATGTCCATGAACCACTACGATATGGAGTCGGGCAGCCGACCGGAAAGGCTGACGGAGTTCAAGCGCTCCTATGGCAGATCGATCAGCTCTGTGGAGTTGTGCCTTAAACAATACTTCCCCTCCATGACGGAGGAGGACAGAAAGACCTTTCTTTACTCATTCTTTCCGTTTATGTTTGGGATATATCCCTACGCCTTCGCAACCGAGACCCAGAAAAAGGCCATGATCGACGCGGGCATGGAATACCCGGAGCTGACGGTCTACGACATGACGTACAACTGTATAAAGAGGCTGCTGAACGTATAAGAAAACAGCCGCAAAATGGGAGGCTGCTCGAAAATCGGGATTTAACTGGGGGATGGAATCATGGAATACAAGCCGGAAAAATCAAATGAGGGATCTCGTAATCATGATAATGGATGGATAGCTGGGAGAATATATTTCAACAAAGAAGATAAAAGAATAATTATCAAGCGTCCGCAAAGCGGGTTTGGCTATACTGTGAATCTGGGGAATAAATGGACGTGGATATTTACTGCTATTATTCTTGCTATCCTTGCCGCAGTTATTTGGCTCGTGTTTTTTAATAATGTTCTCATCGAATAATCGGGATTTGCAGAGGCAATGAAGAGTTGCGTTTTATCACGTCAACAAGGATTGCCATCGTGTAAAAAAGCGTGGAATTTATCAGATGTTTCTTGCAGGTGACAAATTTACAATAAAAGTTGGTTGAAAGAAATCCCCGAATATGCTATAACTTTCTTGCGATCGCAAAACCAAATTACATATTGGAGGAATAGCTTATGAATTTTAATGAGAAATTGATTAACTTACGAAAAGCAAAGGGCCTTTCGCAAGAGGAATTGGGGGCGGAGATAAAGGTTTCCCGCCAGACAATTTCTAAATGGGAGTCTTGCCAGTCATATCCCGATTTTCAGCGTCTTGTCCTTTTGAGTGATTACTTTGGCTTATCTCTCGATGAGTTAGTGAAAGATATTGATGTGGAGGATGTTAGAAATAAAAATATAGACAGCGAAAAGATCAACTCAATATACAATGATATGAACACAGCGAAAAGTATGGTCAAATGGTACTTGATAATTGGGGGAAGTGTTGCTGCTATTATTGTTTTGATTATCGCTTATTTCTTTATCATCACAATATTTTAGGTAGTAGCACTTGTGGGTGAGAAGCATTCTTTGATAGATAGAGTGATTTAATTCAGTACCACCATATTAACAACTTCCCGTTTGTCGGCGAGTTGAAAAGTAAGGGGCGCGATCTTTCGGGCGGCCCGTGTCCCGAGTGTCAAAGCGAGTTTTTACAGTTGATCTTTTTTGCCGAGCCTGATCTCCGACAACACCAGCGCGCCGAAAATCAGAGTAAAGCCCAGAGTCAGTCTTGGCGTCATTTTATCGCCGGCAAATATTATGGAAAAAACAACCCCGAACACCGCCTCAAGGCTCATCAACAGAGCCGCCGTTGACGGCGTGGTGTATTTTTGTCCTATGTTTTGGAGCAGCATTGCCGCCGCCGTGGCCAGCAGTCCAAGGTAGAGGAGACAGCTAACCGCCCCAGCGTCAAAGCCGGAGGGGAAGGTTTCAAAAAGTCCTCCGCAGACCCATGACAAAACGGCGGTCACAGCGAATTGGATCACTGTCATTACCACTATGTCCCGTCCCTGGCTGAAGTGGTTTACCGCCAGAATGTGACAGGCAAAGGCGAAGCCGCAAAGAATAGTCAGCAGGTCGCCGATATTCATGCCGCCCCCGCCTCCGGGATTTACCGACACCAGCCATACTCCGTCCATGCAGATGAAAGCGGCCGCGACGCTCTTTAGTCCCGGCCGCTTTTTAGTCACCGCCCAACCCAGAAACGGAACCATGATGCAGTATACCGTGGTTAGAAAGGCGTTTTTGCCAGGTGTGGTGTACATCAGTCCTATGGTTTGCAGGGTATAGGCCATGAACAGAAAAAGCCCCATGATCCCGCCGCCCAGCAGGTACGACCGGTCTATTCCCCTGAATCGCCTGAAAAAAATCAGCGCCAGCGCCAACGCGCCCATGGTAAAGCGTATCGCCAGCAGATAAAAGCAAGGTACCGAATCCAGAGCGTTTTTCATTACAACAAAGCCGGCGCCCCATATGACCGTAGCCGTTACAAGGGCTGACTTTGCCAGAACGGATATGTGTTTATTTGTCATTTTTACTCCTCTTGTCAAATACCACAATGCGATTGTAAGGGATCTCAATGCCGTTTTCGTCAAAGGCATACTTTATCCGGCGGAGCATTTCCCGTTCCACGTCGTACTGGTTGCCGCCCTCGCATGGAACGAGACAGCGAATGGTGACGCCGTGGCTGCCCAGGGCCACAACGCCTAGAACTTTCAGGTCGCCGGTTATCATCGGGAACTCTTTATGAGCCTTTTTGCCGCACTCGCGCAGCACTTCAAAGGCGGTGTCGATGTCGCTCTCGTAAGCGATCTCCACGTCTATGGAAACGTCATGGGGATATTTCTGGCGGTTCAGCACCTTTTCGATTGAGCCGTTGGGTACTATGTACAGGTCGCCGGTGTAGCTCTTTATGGTCGTGCAGCGGAGAGTGATGCTGTCCACAGTGCCGGTAAAATCATCAATGGTCACTATGTCGCCGACCTCAAACTTCCCTTCAAAAATAATGAAGAAGCCGGTGATCATGTCCTTTACCACGCTCTGGGCGCCAAAGGCCACGGCAATGCCGACTACTCCGGCGGCAGCCAGCAGCGACATGACGTTGATGCCAAACAACTGGTTCAGAGCCTGGACAAAAATGAAGAAATACACACAGTAGTGTACCACGCTGTTGAGAATGGCGCAGATAGTGCTTCGGCGATGATTGTCGGGCTGACTGTTCTGGTAGCGTCGGAGAGCGGAACGGCATATCCGCAGGATAATAAAGGACGCCAATAGGGTTATGGCAAAGCCTGCGGCGCGGCTGACGAGATCCAGCAGAAATTCGTTTTGTATAAAGTTGTTGAGCAAGGCTTTCATGTCAATCCTCCCCGCACAGGTCGGCGACCTCCGCTTCGGTAAATTCAATGAGGACGGAGGGGTCGATTATTATTTGCGCGCCCCGAACGCCGGCGCTTACGGCGATTCTTTCGTGGTCAGCCGCGGTAATGTGGAACCAGGTGGGGTATTTCTTTTTCATTCCAATGGGGCTGCATCCGCCACGGATATAGCCCGTCAGGCCCAGCAGCTCTTTTACGTGAACCATTTCGATTTTCTTGTCGCCGATGGCCCGGGCCGCTTTTTTCAAGTCTATCTCTTTCCCTACGGGGATGCACAGCACTACGACGCCGCGTTTTTCTCCGCGGGCCACAAGGGTCTTGAATACGGTTTCCGGATCCTGACCTATCTGCGCGGCAACATGAACGCCGCTCAGGTCGTTCTCATCGACCTCGTATTCCTGAACGCTGTAACTGAGCTTAGCCTTGTCCAGCATACGCATGGCATTGGTCTTTTGCATTGGGTCGTCCCTCCCTTTATTCAGCAGAACAGCGGGAATATTGTCCCCGCTGCTTATTTTTAAATGCCTGATTATTTTGATGTCTCGTTATTTTGTAGTGCTTCCTAATCCGCCGTCGCGGATAGCGTCGGCCTTGTCGTCAACGGTTATGCCGTACTCAGTGAAAATGCCCTGAGCAAAAGCCTCGCCCCGTTTGATCGTCAAGACCTTTTCGCCGCAGTTGACGACCTTTATGAAGATATGCCCCTCGTTGGAGCTGCCGTAATAGTCGCTGTCTATTATGCCCACCGTGTTGTTCAGCCGGAGACGGTACTTAAAGCCCAATCCGCTGCGGGGATAAACCGACAGCACCCAGCCCTCGTCTATCTTTGCCCGTATGCCGGTGGGAACCTTTACTTCCTGGCCCGGTTCGAGGGTGAAATCAAGGGTGGAGAAAAAGTCGTAGCCCGCGCTGCCAGCGGTGGCTCGCCGCGGAAGCCGTATATCTTCGTAAACCGCGCTGGCTTCGGGGCCGAAATCAGCGGCGAACTGGCTTAACGAGACCTTTTCAAATTTGGCTATCTTCTTCATAACGGTTCCTCAATTCTGCCGTAAGGCATTATTCACCAAGGAGCTTTTCCACGCTTGCCAGTTTTACGCAGGTGACAAAGACTTCCATTGCCGCCTTAAGCTCGTCGGGACTGGGATAGGTGGGAGCTATGCGGATATTGCTGTCATGGGGATCCTTGCCGTAAGGATAGGTGGCTCCGGCGTTGGTCATCTTTACTCCGGCTTCGGCGGCCAGCTTGACGATTTTTTTCGCGCAGCCGTCAAGCGAATCAAAGCTCACAAAGTAACCGCCCTTGGGATTGTACCAGTTCCCGATGCCAAGACCGCCAAGGCAGCTCTCGAGGGTGTCTATCACGGTCTTGAATTTGGGGCGAATGAGTTCGGCGTGGAGCATCATATGCTTCTTAATGCCGTCGAGATTTTTAAAGTAACGGACATGGCGGAGCTGATTAAGCTTGTCATGGCCTATGGTCTGGACGGAGAGCAGCTCGCCGATTTCCTTGATGTTGGCCTTAGACGCGGCGATGGCGGCGATGCCGCTGCCGGGAAAGCTGATCTTGGAGGTTGAGCTGAATTTATATACCATGTCGGGATTGCCGGCTTTTTTACATTCGGCCAATATTTCAAGCAGATAATCCTGATCGTCCTCATAGAGGTGATGAACGCAGTAGGCGTTGTCCCAGTATATGCGGAAATCGGGGGCGGCGGGTTTAAGATTCGCAAAGCGGCGAACCGTTTCGTCGCTGTATGTTATGCCCTGGGGATTGGAATACTTGGGAACG
>CANQKL010000064.1 GCA_947624455.1 uncultured Clostridia bacterium | reverse complement strand
AAAATCGCTCATGAGCGCCATCGCGCCCGTGATCTGCGGAGCCGCCATGGACGTGCCGCTGATGTTTTCGTACCGATCGTCGTTCACCGAGGACAGAATTTCTCCGCCCGCCGCCGTGATTTCGGGCTTGAGTTCAAGGTCTGAGCCGGTCGACCAGTTGCTGAAATAGGATATGCCCGCGTCGGGAAATTCCCTGTAGACCGCGTATATTTCCGCGTCGGTTTTAAGCCGCTTATCTTCGGCGTTTATAAGCTTTTCGCCGTATGATCTGCGCACCGTCAGCCCGGGTATTTCATCGCTCACAGTATTCAGTATGCCGTCGGCCTCTGTATTTTCCACAACAATAATTCCCAGAGCGCCGCGTCTGCGAAGATAAGAACTTCTTATTCCGCTGTTTTTATCGACAACAACGATTTTTCCTCGCACAACATCCTCGGGCGGGTTTATTTCACTTCCCACATAAACATAATCATAAAATTTATCCGAGAATTTTTTGAAAAACACATCGTTGAACACAGCCATATCAACGACAAATTTTTCGCCGTCCGAGAGCGTTATCCCGCCGCCGAAAAGCCATCTCTTGTCCGAGTCGCATGACGCGACCGAGGTCGCCGCGGAACAGACTGCGGGATATCCGGGGTAACTGTAATCGGGATTTTCGGCGGTCTCGGCATATCTGTCATAGTTTCCCGCGGCGCATATAACCGCTATCCCCGCGTTCCTCAGATTTTCGCAGGCAATTATGTTCGCCGGGGACTCCGCCGCCGTGCCGCCTAAGCTTAAATTGACCGCGCACACATCCATTTTCGACGCGTCATCCATCGCGGCGAGAATCACGGAAAAATCCATAGCGCCGTTCGAGTCGGTCACCTTCATCAAAACAAGCTGAGCCTCGGGCGCCGCGCCGGAGAATGTCATTCCCTCAAACACGCCGTTTTTGCCCGCCGCTATGCCCGCAACGTGAGTGCCGTGCGTCTCCGGGGCGAAATACACGTCCGCGTCATTTTCGCCGTAATCGTATGCGAACGGGACCTTCGCGCTTCTGTAAACTTGATTTGGTTCGACCTGCACGTTAAGCTCGTTTTTTCCGACAAGATCCCTTATGTAGCTTTTGTCCAATCTTGGATTTTCCACGGTCGAGGAGAAAAATTCGTGAACTACGTCGAAGCCCGTGTCTATGACAGCCACGGCTTGTCCGTTGCCGTTGTAGCCCTTGTCATACATGGCCTGCGCGTTCATCATTTCCGCGCCGAAACTGGGCTGAGCGTCTCCGTCTGACGCGGGCGGCTCCGGAACCTCGACCGTATCGGATATATACACGTTTTTGACGCCGCTTATCGACTTTATTTTTTCTATGTCGCTCTCGCGGGCTTTCATCGAAAATCCGTTGAAAACGCTTGTGTAGGTAAAGCCGTTGCCGGGGTCAGCTCCCGTGCGCCTTTTGACGGACGACTTCACCTTGGCCTGCGCGCTTAAAAGCCTCGCCTCGGCCTCCTTCGCCTCATCGGTTTTCAAGAACTCGGACGCGCCCATTAACGCGGCTTCTTTGGTTCCGAGAAGCGGAGCGCCCTCGGTCTCGACTATAAGAGTCACTTTCTCGTCGTCCGCCGTCGCCGTTATGTCCGCCGCACAGAAAAGCAGCAGCGCCGCCAACAGGGCCGAAATCATTCTTTTAGTCATAATACCCGTCCTTTCAAAAATTTATATCTAATTTATATTACACATATAGCGTCCATGAGCGGGGTAAGGCCCTCGCTCCGAGCATAAACCTGTGATCTCTTCGCCTAAAAGAACGACAAAAGAGAGTATCGCTCTGGACTGATACTCCTTTTGTAGTCCCGCTTTGACAGTCCGCCATAAAATTATTGATCATACTGCCTAATGTCATGCCATCAAAGGGCGAATTTTTTTATTTATGCCACTCTCGGGAGGTCAATTCCCGCTCTCGATGCTGATATGGTTGAACCGGTCGAGCAGGTCGTCCACATCCACGTTCGCCCGGGCTTCGCCGGAGAGATCCATTTCCGCGGCTCCCCTGTGGAACATTATGAGCCGGTCGCCATAGGATACGGCGTGGCGGAGATTGTGGGTCACCATAAGGGTGGTGATGCCCTTTTCCCGGACGATCTTGTTGGTCAGCTCGATTATGAGTTCGCTGGTCTTGGGGTCAAGGGCTGCGGTATGCTCGTCGAGGATGAGCAGGTCGATGTCCGCCATCGTACACATCACCATGGCAAGCACCTGCCTCTGACCGCCGCTGAGAGAGCCGGCCAGCACGTTCATCTTGTCCTCAAGCCCCAGCCCCAATGGGGCCAGCAGCTCTTTGTAGTAGTTGGTACGCTTGCGGTTGACGCCGGGGGTCAGGCCGTAAAACCTTCCCTTATTGTCGGCAAGGGAAAGGTTTTCCAGTATGGTCATGTTGGGAGACGTACCTTTTTGGGTGTCCTGGAACACCCGGCCAATATGCTTGGCCCTGCGGTATTCCGTCATGGCGGTTATATCCTTGCCGCCCAGGTAGATCTTTCCCCGGTTGGGGAAAATAGTGCCGCAAATAAGGTTCAGGATGGTGGTTTTGCCGCTGCCGTTGCTGCCGATAACCGTGACGAACTGGCCCTTGGGAACGGTCAGGCTGAAATCCTCAAGCACCTTAGTCTCGTTGATGAGGCCGGGATTGTAGGTCTTGTATATGTTTTCGAGCTTAAGCATCTTCCTTGACCCCCTTGAGTATTTTGTTGTTGAAGATGAGCATCAGCAGGAACAGTGCCGCGATTATCAGCTTCAGGAAATGGGGCGGAAGGCCCAGGTTGAGGGCTATCTTGATGCAGGCGTAATATATCACGCTGCCGAAAATGACCTTGGTGGTATTTTTTAAGAATTTCACCTTGTGCAGCACCGTCATGCCTATGATGACCGAGGCAAGGCCAATGACCATGGAGCCTGTGCCGTCGCCCACGTTGAAGCTGTACTTGTACTGGCACATAAGGCAGCCGCTCAGGGCCACCAATCCGTTAGCCAAGGCAAGGCCCAGCATTTTTATCTTGCCGCTGTCCACGCTCAGGGACTTGACCATCTGCTCGTTGGCGCCGCAGACCATGAGCATCATGCCGCACTTCGTTTTCATGAACAGGTCAAAGAGCAGCTTCACCGCCGCGACGCAGATAAGGATTATCAAAAGCTTGCTGACTACCGGCGGGAAAACTCCGGCCAGCCGCCCGGTGAATATCTTGCCCATGGCGGGACTCATTATGAACAGGCTGCTGCTGCCGTTGCTGATGATGAGGTTCACGCTGTACAGGGCGGTCATCATGAGTATGCCGCTGAGCAAATTTGTGACCCGAAACTTTACGTGGATGACGCCGGTTATCATGCCCGCGGCGGCCCCGCACAAAAAGGAGATCGGCAGGCAGAGCCAGGGGTTGACCCCCCGGGCGATAAGCACAGCCGTGACTGCGCTGCCCAGAGGGAAAGTGCCGTCCACCGACAGGTCTGGGAAGTTGAGGACGCTGTAACTGACGTACAGGCCCAGGGCCAGCAGGGCGTAAATAAGCCCCTGCTCCAGCACGCTTTGGGACATATTCAGCGCGGTATTAAGTATGTTGGGCATATGTGATTTCCCCCACAAAAAATTTAAAAATTTACGGGGCGGAACCTTCCGCCCCGTAAAGCTGTGTTTACTTATTCAGTGTACTCGGCCCGGGCGGCGTACTCGTCGGTGATGACCGCCCCAAAGCTCTCGGCCACGGCCTTATTGATGGTGAGCTTGCTCTGTTCGGGATCCACGTACTCGCTGCCGATAGTGGATATATCCTCGCCGCTCAGCACCTTGGCGGCCATAGCGCCGGTCTGCTTGCCAAGGGCGATATAGTCCAGACCCTCGGAGGCGATGCAGCCGTTCTTGACCTGCTCCTCCTCGCTGCCGAATACGGGAACGTTGGCGGCGGTGGCCTTTTCAAGGACTACGGGCAGGTTCTCGACAATGAGGTTGTCGGTGAGGTTGGTGATGGCGTCCACCTTAGCGGCCAGAGTTTCGGCGGCCATGGGGATGTAGGTGGCGTCGGCCACGCCCTCGGTAACTATCTCGATACCGTAGGCGGGAGCCTTCTCCTCATAGAGGGCTATCTGAGTCTCGCTGTTAGGCTCGTTGGTGCTGTAAAGGATGCCCAGCTTTGTGGCCTCGGGGAACATGGAGTGGATAAGCTGGAGCTGCTTTTCAACGGGAATGATGTCGCTGACGCCGGTAACGCCCTCGCCAGCCTTGCCCATCTCAGGTACGAGCTGAGCCACGACGGGATCGCTGACGGCGCAGTAAACCAGAGGGATGCCCGCGTCCTTGCCAAGGGCGTAGAAGTTGGTGGCGGCGGGAGTCGCGATGGCGCAGACAAGGTCGTAGCCCTTATCAACGAACTGCTGGGCTATGGTGGTGGACAGGCTCATGTCGGCGGCGGAGTTCTGATAGTCGAACTCCACGTTCTCGCCCTCCACAAAGCCAGCCTCGGCCAGCCCCTGGATGAAGCCCTCCCGGCAGTTGTCCAGGGAGGCGTGCTCGGCGAACTGGGAAATGCCTATTTTATACACCTTCCCGGCTTCCTGATCCTGATCCTGGGTCTGGGCCTGATTCTGATTGCCAGCGTCCTGATCCTGATTGCCGGAGCCGCCGCAGCCGCCCAGCGCAAGAGTGAGAGTCAGGGCCGCAGCCGCGAAAAATCTGGATTTTTTAAAAAATTTCATATTTTATCTTCTCCTCTTATTTTTTATAATATAATAGCACAACAATATAATAGCACAACGGTAGGGAAAATGCAACGATTTTTTTGCCAATTTTTCAATAAAAATATTTTTCGATTTAAAAATTTAATAAAAACCGCAAAGATGAGGGTTGAAAAAATGACGGCGAAATATTATAATTATAACTATATGATTATAAGCGGGGAGGGAAGCCGGTGAGAAACGGGCGGTAAAAAATGGGCGGCGGCCCGGGATTTTCGCGTCCCGACGCTCATATTTATTACCGGTTCCTCACCGGACGCGAATGGGTACGTTAGTGAACGCCGCGGCCATAATAGTCGGCTGCCTTATCGGCCTGTTTTTCAAACGGCTGGTGTCCGAAAAAATGAACGAGGCCCTCATGCAGGCCCTGGCCCTTTGCACTATCGCCACGGGGATACTGGGGGCCGCGCAGGGGGGAATGGCCGTCGTCGGCGGGGAGCTGAGCGGCCGCCACGCCCTTGTGATGATTTTGAGCATGGTGATCGGCACGATCATCGGCGAGATCGCCAACATAGAGGGGAAGTTAGATAAACTGGGGAGCTTTCTGGAAAAACGGTTCGCCGCCGACGGGGGAGGCGACTTCAGCCGGGGCTTTGTAACGGCGACGCTGACGGTCTGCGTGGGGGCCATGGCCATTATGGGCGCCCTCAACGACGGCCTCCGCCACGACCCGACCCTGCTCTACACCAAAAGCGTGCTGGACCTGACTATCTGCGTGGTCTACGCCTCCACCCTAGGGGCGGGGACCATGTTCTCCGCCGCCGTGCTGCTGGCGTATCAGGGTGGCATAACGCTCTTTGCCCGATTCCTGGAGCCGCTGCTCGCGGACAGCGTGGTGGCGCAGATGAGCTTCATCGGCAGCGTCCTCATCATGGGCATAGGCTTCAACTTCATATACAAGCCCAGGCTCCGCCTGGCAAATATGCTGCCAGCGGTATTTATCCCGCCGCTGTGGTACGGGATAGTTACTTTAGTGGGAATGATAAAATAGCTCCGGCCCCCCGGGCGGACGCTCCAGCTTTCACTGTTTTGTTTTAAGGAGGAATTACAATGTTCAACAGATCATCCGGCGTGCTTATGCACATCTCGTCCCTGCCGGGAAAATACGGCATTGGGAACCTGGGCAAAAGCGCCCGGGATTTTGCCGACCGCTTGGCGGACATGGGCTTTGCCGCCTGGCAGATACTGCCTCTTGGCCCCACCGACGCCTTCAACTCCCCCTATGCCAGCCTCAGCGCCTTCGCCGGAAATCCGGCCTTTATAGACCCGGAGCGGCTGTTTGAGGACGGGCTGCTTACAAGGGAGGAGCTTCGGGCCTGCGAGGTAGACAGTCCCTATCGGACGGACTACGCGGCGGTTGACAAGTGGCTGATGCCGACTCTGCGCAAAGCCTTTTCCCGAGCCGGGGAGGAGCTGATGAAAAAGGTTCGCTCCTTTGCCCGCAGGAGCCACTGGCTCCCGGATTACGCCCTGTTCCGCGCCCTCAAGGCCCGGGATCCGGAAACGATGTGGAACCAGTGGGAGGACGGCCTGAAGTTTCGGAAAAGGTCCGTCCTTACCGAGGCCAAAAAGGAGCTGGCGGAGGACATAGATTTTTACTGCTTCGTGCAGTACCAGTTCTACTCCCAGTGGGCGGAGCTGAAAAAGTATGTAAATTCCAAGGGCATAAGCCTTATCGGGGATATGCCGATATATCTGAGCATGGACAGCGCCGACATTTGGGCCAATCCGCGGCTGTTCGACCTGGACGAGGATATGCGCCAAAAGAGCTGCGCCGGAGTTCCGCCGGACTATTTCAGCGAGGACGGTCAGCGCTGGGGCAATCCCCTTTACGATTGGGCGGCCATGAAAAAGGACGGCTATTCCTGGTGGATCAGACGCATCGAAAATTCCCTGAAGCTGTACGACGCTGTCCGCATCGACCACTTCCGGGGCTTTTCCTCCTATTGGGAGGTGCCTGTGGACAAGAGCGCCAGGTTTGGCAGGTGGCGGAAGGGTCCGGGCATGGATCTGTTCAACGCCCTAAACGAGGCTCATCCCGGAGCGGCCATTATCGCCGAGGATCTGGGAGACATCGACGACGACGTGCGGCGGCTGGTGAAGGACAGCGGCTTCCCCGGCATGGCGGTTTTGCAGTTCGCCTTCATAGAGGACGGCGACAACGTGCATCTGCCCCACAATCACACGAAAAACACCGTGGCCTACACCGGCACCCACGACAACGACACCCTCATGGGCTGGCTCTGGGCCGACAGCCAACACCGCCAGTACGGTCTGGACTACTGCGGCTTTGAGGGGGATTGGGGCCAGGGCGGGCCTAAAAGCCCGGTGATACGCTCCTTTGTACGCACCCTGTGGCGCGGCGGGGCGATACTTACTATACTCCCCATTCAGGATCTCTGCGGCTTCGGCGGCGACTGCCGGATGAACCTGCCCGGCGTGGCCGACGGCAACTGGAGCTTCCGCGTGACCGAGGAGGCCCTGGATCAGATAGACGCCGGGTGGATAAGGGGCATGACCGAGCTGTATCGGAGAAAAAATCCCCTTTTGAAATAGAAGCGCGGAGCCGGAGGCTCAAAGCCGCCCGGCCCGATTTTCCCAACGAACCAAATCTTAAGCGACGGGAAGTGTAACTGTATGCAGGAACCCCAAAAGCGCGTGGCCCTCATCGGCATAATAGTGCAGGATCCGGCCTCGGTGGAGCGGATGAACGCCATCCTCCACGAGTACCGGGAATTTATCATAGGCCGGATGGGTCTGCCCTATCGGGAAAAGGGGATAAGCGTCATAAGCGTGGCGGTGGACGCTCCCTCCACTGTCATTTCCGCCCTCAGCGGAAAAATAGGTATGCTGAGCGGAGTGTCCGCCAAGACGGTATACTCAACTAATTAGTATACTAAAAAGTTCATAATTTGTTTACCACTTTTACATGGTAATTTAACATAAAAGTATTACCATATGTCCATAATCTTTGTATCAGGAGGTACGACCATGGCAGAAAAGGACAAAAAGTCACCGTCCGGCGCAGGGGAAGCCCCAACTCAGGAAGCCCCAGCTCAGGAGGCTCCCGCTCAGGGAACGCCAGCCGCTGAGGATATAGCACCGCCCAGCGTAATAAAAAAGAGGAAAAAGAGCTTTTTTAAAAACAAATGGTTCAAGCGCGGACTGATAGTCCTGGTGATAGCCGCCCTCATTTCGGGCTACTTAATACATAAGAACATCCAAGAGAAAAAAACCGCCGAGGCCGAGGCTACCAGCAAAACGGCAGTCGTAAGCCGGGGCGACATTACTGTTAAGATAACCGGCTCCGGCACTGTGGAACCCATTGACACCTACAACATAGTCCCCACGGTCAGCGGCACTATCGACGCCGACTATTACGAGGAGGGCGACTATGTGGAGGAGGGAGCGGTTCTCTACCGCTTTGACAGCACAGTGGCGGACAACGCCATCCGCACGGCGGAAAACTCCATCAAGACGGCGGAAAACGCCATTAAGACGGCGGAAAATTCCGTAAAAAGCTCGGAAAACTCTGTCAAGACCTCTGAAAATTCCGTAAAATCCACCCAGAACAGCGTTGTCTCGGCTCAGAACAATGTGGAAAAGTCCAAGACCGAGCTTCAAAACCGGGCCAACGACATTACTCGGGCCCAGGAAAATATTGACAAGCTGACCATTTACGCCAACTCCACCGGCAAGATCAGCGACCTGGCCCTTACCGTGGGCAACGACGCCGGAAGCCGCATTTGCACCATCACCGACACTCAGACCATGCTGGTCAAGATACCCTTTAACGCCGCCCAGTTCCGGCAGATAGCCGTTGGGGACAGCGCGACGGTCAACATCGAGCAGTTCATGACCACGGCGGCGGCTAAGGTGGTGCGCAAGTACGACGCCGCCGGTACGG
>CANQKL010000063.1 GCA_947624455.1 uncultured Clostridia bacterium | reverse complement strand
GAAGCTGAAGATCGCGTTTCTGATGGACCGCCACGACACGGTGGGTCAGGACTGCGTGGCCATGTGCGTCAACGACATCGTGTGCAGCGGCGCGAAGCCCCTGTTTTTCCTGGACTATGTGGCGGTGGGCAAGAACGTGCCTGAAAAGGTTGCCGCCATCGTGCGGGGCGTGGCGGACGGCTGCGTAAAAGGGGGCTGCGCCCTGATCGGGGGCGAGACCGCCGAAATGCCCGGCTTTTACCCGGAGGACGAGTACGACCTGGCGGGCTTCGCCGTGGGCATAGTGGAGAAAAAGAAGATCATCGACGGCAGCCGTCTCGCTCCCGGCGACGCTCTCATCGGCATAGCCTCCAGCGGAGTCCATTCCAACGGCTTTTCCCTGGTGCGCAAGGTGTTCAACGTCACCGAGGAGAACGCCGAAAGCCTGAAAAAATACAACGATAAGCTGGGGGCCAGCGTCCTGGAGACTCTGCTCACCCCCACAAAGATATACGTCAAGCCCGCCCTGGCCCTCATCGAGGGCTGCGACGTGAAGGCCATCTCCCACATCACCGGCGGCGGCTTTTACGAGAACATCCCCCGTATGCTCAAGGATGGGGTCAAGGCCGTGATCAAAAAGGACAGCTTTGAGATACTGCCCATTTTCAAGCTCATCCAGGAGACGGGCGATATTCCCGAGAGGGATATGTTCAACACCTTCAACATGGGTATAGGCATGATAGCCGCCGTACCCGCCGATCAGGCGGATCGGGCCGTCCGCATTTTGGCGGACAGCGGCGAAAGGGCCTATGTTATCGGCTGTGTCGAGGCCGGCGACAGGGGAATCGAATTGGCGTAAGGGATAATTGTTGAATTTGTGTAACGGATAATTGGCAACATATCCGTAGGGGCGCCCATCGGGCGTCCGCCACGCATAATAAATTTTTTATTGCTATAAAACAATGACCAAAACGCAGCCTGTGCGCGTATGACCCCAAATCATTTATATATCACGCCGTAGGGGAGCGCATTGCGCTCCCGCCACGCATAATTATTTTTTCACCGCTATAAAACAATGACAAAAACGCCATCTGTATGCATATGACCCCAAATCATTTGTATCGTACCAAATCACGCCGTAGGGGAGCGCATTGCGCTCCCGCCACGCATAATTATTTTTTTACCGCTACAAAACAATGACAAAAAAACAATTACCTGTACGAAAACAGAACCGAATAAAGGATTTTGACTACAGCAGCGTGGGCGCGTATTTTATAACCATGTGCGTCAAGGACAAAAAATGTCTCCTGTGGAAGGCCGGTTACAAATACACCGAGGCCGCCCCGGACATTGAATTGTCAAAATACGGTATGGCTGTGGAGCAGGCAATCAAAAGCATCCCCGTCCATTATCCGTTAGTTGCCGTTGACAAATACGTAATAATGCCCAATCACATCCATTTGATCTTGTCGATTCATTGGGATTCAAGCGGGAGCGCAATGCGCTCCCCTACGGTGTCTAACGTTATTAACCAGATGAAAGGCAGCGTCACCAAGCGTATAGGGTTTTCTTTGTGGCAGCGGTCGTTTCACGACCATGTTATAAGAAACGCCGACGACTACGGCGAAATATATTCCTACATCGACACAAACCCCATGAAATGGGATCTTGACTGTTTTTACGTTTTGAGGGAGGAAGCTACATGAAAAACATTGCCGTCCTGGTCAGCGGCAATGCGTGTTCAAACGAAAAAAATCATCCAAAGTCCGGGCATGTACCGGACTTTGGATACCTTGATCGGGGTAGAAAATTTGTCCTCGGACAAATTTTCGTAAGCGAAAGCGCCCGATGCGAAAGGGGGCTCCGCGGGGGAAACCGTTCGGGTTGCCCCCGCGAGAAAGAAGGGAGGAAGCTACATGAAAAACATTGCCGTTCTGGTCAGCGGCGGAGGCACCAACCTCCAGGCCCTGATCGACGCCCAAAACAGCGGCATAATCAAGAGCGGCCGCATCGTGGCCGTCGTATCCAGCAAGGCCGGAGCCTACGCCCTTGAACGGGCGAAAAGGGCCGGTATCGAAACAGCCGTCATTTCCAAAAAGGAGGAGGGCGAAAACTATTCCCACGCCATGACCGAGTTCATGAAGGCCCGCCACATCGACCTGATAGTGCTGGCGGGCTTCCTCTCCATTCTGGACGGGGAACTGCTCCACGAATACCGTGACAGGATAATTAATATCCACCCCTCGCTGATACCCTCCTTCTGCGGCGACGGCTTCTACGGCCTGCGGGTGCATCAGGCGGCCCTGGATTACGGCGTAAAGGTCACCGGGGCCACGGTCCACTTTGTCAACGAGATAGTGGACGGCGGCAAGATAATCATGCAAAAGGCCGTCTACATCGACCCCAGCGACACCGCCGAAACCTTGCAGCGTCGGGTGATGGAGGAGGCCGAGTGGGTGATTCTCCCCCGAGCGGTGGAAATGGTGTGCGGAGGGGAATTGGAAACGAAAAATTAGGAGTTGGGAATATGCGAAACTTTTTCCGAATAATACTCTGGCTCGTCGTGATACTGACCGTGGCCTCCGTCATAACCGTGGGCGTTGTGGGGAATTACGACTCCCCCGCCCGGCCCGCCGTGGTACGGTTCATGAGCGACTATCTGGCGACCTCGGCGGGCGTTGTGGGCATTGTGGGCCTTATCGCCTCGGCCTGCCTGCTGTCGGCGGACAAGCGCAGGGGCGGCTGGGCGTGGAGAACCGACGTCCCCCTCATTGTCTGCTTCGGCCTGATGCTGCTGGTACACCTCTGTCTGTGGATATTTGTGATATATCAGTATAACCGATAACTTTAAATTGAAAGGATGAAAAGAATGAAAATCAACCTTTTTGACGACCTGCGCTCCAACGCCTACCCCGGACGCGGCATAGTGCTGGGCCGCAGCGCCGACGGCACCAAGGCCGTGGCGGCCTACTTTATCATGGGCCGCAGCGTAAACAGCCGCAACCGTGTCTTTGTGGAGGACGGCGAGGGCATCCGCACCCAGGCCTTCGACCCCTCGAAACTGGAGGACCCCAGCCTCATCATCTACGCCCCCGTTCGCGTCCTGGGCAACAAGACCATCGTCACCAACGGCGATCAGACCGACACCATATACGAGCTGATGAACCAGCAATTCACCTTTGAGCAGGCCCTGCGCACCCGGGAGTTCGAGCCGGACGCCCCCAACTACACCCCCCGCATCAGCGGCATAATGAAGATAGACGGGAACTACAGCTACGCCCTGTCCATCCTCAAGAGCGCGGACGGCGACCCCGCCTCCTGCCAGCGGTTCACCTTCAGCTACAAGGCCCCCCAGAAGGGCGTCGGCCACCTCATCCATACATATATGGGCGACGGCAACCCCCTGCCCAGCTTTAAGGGCGAGCCAAAAACCGTGGAAATCACCGGCGATATAGACGAGTTTACCGACAACCTCTGGAACAGCCTCAACGGGGACAACAAGGTTTCCCTGTTCGTGCGCTTCATCGACATCGGCACAGGCGAGTACGAGACGAGGATAGTGAACAAAAATGCGTAAGCTCCTCGCCACACTTACGGCGATGTGTATGATTTTTGCCGCCCTGCCTGTCCTTGCGGTCGAAATGACCGACATAGCTCAGGTGACCTTCCGCATTGACAACGCTCTTGTTTCCGACGGCAGGCTGGCCCCGGGACGGATCACGGCCTCGGTGCAGGTAGTCGGCAGCGGAAAATACCTGACGTCTCTGGGCTATTATGACGGCGGCGGAAAGCTGGCGGACTTTTCCGCCAAAGCCCTGCAAACCGCCCCTATGGGACAGTTTGAGCTTGGCAGCGCCACGCTGACCCTGGACGTTCCGAAGGGACTTGAGGACGGAGCGGCGGTGAGAGTGATCGTCATGGACGCCCAGACCCTTGAACCCATGACCGTCAACAATTCCGCCCTTGTATACAAGGCCCCCGTGACCGACGCGGACACCGGCTATGACGGCATTTACGAGCGGTATTACACCCTTGACGGAGGCGACGGCAGCATCGCCGTGGTTCAGGAGGGTACGCGAAAATATCTGCGGGCCTCCGAGACAGGCACGCCCTTCCGCCTGAAAGACATGGGCGGCGGCTGGGTCGGCTTTGCCGACGAAAAATACCGGCTTTACGACAACGGCGGCACGCCCGGACGGCGGATATACGGCTTCGGCTCCACGACTATGCTGTGGAAGCTCATCCCAGAGGGGGAGCAGTACTGCATACAAAATTATGACGGCGGCTATCTGGCCATCGAGGGCGGCGAAGTCGTTTTGCGGTCTGAGCCGTATCCCTTTGCCCTGACCAAGACCGGCGAAAGCCCCTTTACCCTTGTGACGGCGGTGGAGGGCTACAAGCTCCTGACCGAGGCCCAGAAACAAAGGCTCACTGAAATTTGCACCTCACCCGGGGCTGTTGTGCTGCCCAACGGCTCCAACGGCGACAGCCTGCTGGACACCATGGAGGCGGCCTTTACCAGAATTTACGACAGCAGGGACGCTACGACCCCCGAAACGCAAAAAAGCGCCATTCTCGCGGCAATGGCGACCGTGCCCTCTTATAACGCCGCCGGAACAAACGAGATAAACGCCGTCACCATTACCGGCCTCCCCGGCGGGGACGCGGAGATTTCCCAGTCCGGCCCCGTCAAGGAAAAGCTTTACGTCTGGGACGCGGGCGAAAAGGAATACGACCGCCTCGACGTGACCTACACCGGCTCCGGCCACAGCCAGACCGTGAAATTTTATTATGACGAGACCGGCGCGAACAACGTTCAGACCGCCATCCAGGCTCTGGCCCGGTTCCCCTATGAGTACCGGCAGTTCATCCAGCAGGTGAACGTCTATGTTCCGGCCTCCTCCTACTCCTACAACTGTGACGGCAAGGTACTCACCGTTCGGGTGACCGATGGGACGAACGCCGAGACAATGGCCCGCAATTTCTGCCACGAGCTGGGTCACAGCGTTGAGTTTCTGGCCAACGGCGGGGCCTATGAAAAGCCCGAGACCCACTGGTGCCACAGCGAGGAGTGGCAAAGAGCCATTGAAGCCGACATCCTGCCCGTGTCAAAATATGGAAGTTCCAACAGCGACGAGGGACTGGCGGAGTTCGCCCGCCTCTACTTCCAAAGCTGGGGCAGCCATGACCGGATGGAGGGCGTAAAGACCCTTTACCCCAACCGTTACGCTTCGTTCAACAAATTACTGGAAGCGATAGGTATGAAGCCCCTATATTAGAAAGAAAGGAAAAAACGACATGAACGAAATGCAGCTCAAATACGGATGCAACCCCAACCAAAAGCCCTCCCGCGTCTTTATGGAGAACGGGGGCGACCTGCCCATCACCGTGCTTAACGGCAAGCCCGGCTACATAAACCTGCTGGACGCCTTCAACGGCTGGCAGCTTGTGCGGGAGCTGAAGATCGCCACGGGCCTGCCCGCGGCCACCAGCTTCAAGCACGTTTCCCCCGCCGGAGCCGCCGTTGCCACGGAGCTGAGCGACACTCTGAAAAAGATATACTTCGTTGACGATCTGGAGCTTAGCCCCATCGCCAGCGCCTATGCCGCCGCCCGAGGCGCGGATCGGATGTCCTCTTACGGGGACTTTGTGGCCCTGTCCGACCCCTGCGACAAGGCCACCGCCACTTTGCTGGCCCGGGAGGTCAGCGACGGCATAATCGCCCCCGGCTACACCGACGAGGCCCTTGCCATACTCAAGACCAAGCGCAAGGGTTCCTATAACGTAATTCAGATCGACCCCGCTTACGTTCCCGCGCCCATCGAGCGTAAACAGGTGTTCGGCGTGACCTTTGAGCAGGGCCGCAACGAGCTGGCCATCGACGGGGAGCTGCTCTCTAACGTTGTAACTCAAAACAAGAACATCCCCGCCGACAAAAAGCGCGATCTGATAATTTCCCTCATAACCCTGAAATACACTCAGTCCAACTCCGTCTGCTACGTGAAGGACGGACAGGCCATCGGCATCGGCGCGGGTCAGCAGAGCCGTATTCACTGCACCCGCCTGGCAGGCAACAAGGCCGACATCTGGTGGCTGCGTCAGGCTCCCCAGGTGATGAACCTTAAGTTTGTGGACGGCATCCGCCGCCCCGACCGGGACAACACTATCGACGTGTACATCAGCGACGAGTACATGGACGTGCTGGCCGAGGGCAAGTGGCAGACCCTGTTCAAGGAGAAGCCCCCCGTGTTCACCAAGGAGGAGCAAAAAGCATGGCTGGCCCAGAACAAGGGTACCTGCGTGGGCAGCGACGCGTTCTTCCCCTTTGGCGACAATGTGGAGCGGGCCCGCAAGAGCGGCGTGGAGTACATCGCCCAGCCCGGCGGCTCCATCCGTGACGACAACGTCATCGAGACCTGCGACAAGTACGGCATCGCCATGGCGTTCACGGGGATAAGACTGTTCCACCACTAAAGAGGCGCGGGGGCAACCCTAACGGTTTCCCCCGCGGTACCCCCTTCCGGAAACGTTCCGTTTCATCGTCGGCCTTACGGCTTGCTTTAATGTTTCTAATATTGAAACAGAACTAAATGCGGGTCCAGCGTCACGCTGGCGGGCGCTTTCGCTTACGAAAAATCAATAAATTGATTTTCCTACCCCGATTAAGGTATCAAATTCCGGGTACACTCCCCGGAATTTGATGGATTTAATTTTGGCTGCATTGGGGGCAAACCCTAACGGTTTCCCCCGAGGCTGAACTGACATTATTTTACGAAAATCACGTGTCCGCCCCCACGGGCCGTTAAAAAGGAGTAATAAATATGAAAGTACTCGTCGTTGGCGGCGGAGGCCGCGAACACACCATTTGCTGGAAGCTCAAACAAAGCCCCAGAGTCACCGAGCTGTACTGCGCCCCCGGCAACGGCGGCATCGCCGACATTGCCACCTGCGTACCCATCAAGGCCACGGACATCGAGGCCATCGCCGACTTTGCCGAAAGGGAAAAGATCGACCTGACCGTGGTTACCCCCGACGACCCGCTGGTGATGGGTCTTGTGGATCTGCTGGAGAGCCGGGGCCTGCGGGCTTTCGGCCCACGGGCCAACGCCGCCATAATCGAGGGCAGCAAGGTTTTCAGCAAGGAGCTGATGAAAAAATACCGCATCCCCACCGCCGCCTATGAGGTCTTTGACGACCCGGAACAGGCCATGGCCTACATAAGGGCCAAAAACAGCTATCCCGCCGTCATAAAGGCCGAGGGCCTGGCTCTGGGCAAGGGCGTTATCATCGCCGGGGACGAGGCCGAGGCCGAGGCCGGAGTCAAGGAGATAATGGAGGACAAAAAGTTCGGCGACAGCGGCAACCGGGTGGTCATAGAGGAGTTTCTGACCGGGCCGGAAATATCCGTGCTGGCCTTCACCGACGGCAAAACCCTGCGTCCCATGGTTTCCGCCCAGGATCACAAACGGGCTTACGACAACGATCAGGGCCTGAACACCGGCGGAATGGGGGCCTTCTCTCCCAGCCGCGTCTACACTCCCGAAATGGAGAAGGAGTGCATGGAGAACATTTTCCTACCCACCATGGCGGCAATGAACGCCGAGGGCCGCACTTTTAAGGGCGTGCTGTACTTCGGCCTCATGTCCACAAAGGACGGGGTCAAGGTCATCGAGTACAACTGCCGCTTCGGCGACCCGGAGACTCAGGCGGTGCTGCCGAGGCTGGATGGCGATCTGCTGGAGATTTTCGAGGCCATAATTGACGAACGTCTTGACGAGGTTGACATAAAGTGGAAGGACGGGGGCTGCGTCTGCGTGGTTGCGGCCAGCGGCGGCTACCCCGAAAAGTACGAGAGCGGCAAGGAGATAACCGGCGTCGCCGAGGCCGAGGCCATGGAGGGCGTCACCGTGTTCCACGCCGGAACAAAGCGCGAGGGCGGCAAGCTTCTCACCGCCGGAGGCCGGGTGCTGGGCGTGACCGCTCTTGCGGACAGCCTTGACGCCGCCATAAAACGGGCCTATGAGGCTGTGGAGAAGGTGCGCTTCGACAAGATGCACTTCCGCCGCGACATCGGCGTTAAAAAATACTGATGGACGGCGCCAGATTTTTTCCCGGCGAGGGAGCTGTACGGAGCGTGTGCTTCACCGGACACCGACAAATGCGTCTGACCGGCGGCCTTCAGGCCCGGCTGTTCTCCGTCCTTGAAAAGCTGATACAGCGGGGGGCCGTGGACTTTTACGCCGGGGGCGCCATCGGGTGGGACACGGTCTGCGCACGGGCGGCGCTGACGCTGAGGGACAATTACCCCGGCATACGCTTAAATCTGCTGCTGCCCTGCCCGCCCACCAGCTTTACCCTCCGCTGGACGCCGGAGGCCCGGGCGATGTTAAGCGATATAGCCCGCCGGGCGGACAGCGTCAATATTCTCGCCCCCTCCTACTACCAAGGCTGCATGAGGGAGCGGAACCTGCGCCTGGTGGAGGCCGCCGACTGCTGCGTCTGTTATTACGACAGTACGCGCCGGGCCAGCGGCACGGGCCAGACCGTGAGGTTTGCGGAACAAAAGGGGATAGAGATCATAAATCTGTTGGAGGAACAGCAATAAAAAACCGTGCCGCCGCCATCAAACATTTGCGGCGATTAGGAGCTTAAATCGTCAGTCGCAACAACACAATTTATCATATTCCCAAAACTTCGTAAACGCCTTCGGCGTTGTTTGTCGCA
>CANQKL010000062.1 GCA_947624455.1 uncultured Clostridia bacterium | reverse complement strand
GATTGAGCCTGGCGGTGGTTTTGGCCATGGCTTTACAGGCGCTTGTCTTTACGCCGGTATTGGCGGAGGAGGTCGTGACTTCTGTGGAGCTGGGTGAGCCTACCTATATGTATAACGTGCTGGGCGACCCCCTTGCGGTTACCGACGGAGACAGCGCCACGACCTGGAATTTTGACCGCCGGAAGCTTGGCGCTTCTTGGATATCGGCCTTGGTTTACGACGCCGGGGACGGAATGACTTTTGATTTCAACCGCATAACTCTCAGCGGTACCGGCTGCCGGTTTTACGGCGCCAACGAGGAGGGAGACTTGGCCGACATCGGCGCGGCCCTTGCCCCCGATACGGACTACAGCGGAGACGACGGATATCAGGCCTTTGCCGATATTCTGGGCATTGACCCCATTGGTTCGCTGGTGAATCAGGGAAACAAAAATAGTTGGACTGACGATAAACTTGACCTTGGGGATGCGCTTTCATACAGGTATTTTGTGGTCGTACCCTACGCGGGCTGGACAAACGCCAATGTGGGCGAGGTCTCCGTCAGCCTTGTTGAGGATTCCTCCGAGCCTGAGCCGGAGCCTGAGACTCGAACCGTTACTTTTGATGAAAAAGTTACCGTTACCGTTGACGGCGAGGCCATTGCCAGCGGCGACAGCGTCGAGGTGGGGAAGATCCTCGAGATCGCTCCCATCGTTCCGGACGGTGAGGAGCTGGTCTCTGTCACCGTGAACGGCGAGGAAATAGAAGAACCCTACGTCTACGAGGTTGCTGATGAAAACGTGGTCATTGAGGCAACTTTTAGGGCTGTTGAGCCTGACCCCGGCCCCCAGGAGCCTCAGTTCCTCCAGGATCTGGGGGAACCGGCGTACATATTCAACAGCGTGGGCGGCAATGCCGCCAATATGACCGACGGCAGCGTTGACACAGCTTACCATTTTGGGCGCGGCGCCACCGCTCCAAGCTGGATAGTGGCGGCGGTGTACGATGCAGGAGAGCTGAACAGGTATCAATTCAACAAAATTTCCTTGAACGGCACCGGCGTGTTTGTTTACGGAGCCAATGAGGAAGGGCAGTTGGCGGATATAGCCAGCGCTCTTGACGCGGAGACAAATTACAGCACGGATATAAACCTTTTTGCCGAGGCTCTTGGCGTGGAAGCGGTCTGCGACCTTAAGACCGGAAACACCGGCGGCGAGGCTCAGTGGAAGGGCGACGTAAAGGAATACAGATATATAGTGATCGCGGTTTACGGCGGCTGGCCTAACGCCGACGTAAAGGAGGTGACTCTGGAGCTTGTTCCTCAAGAGGAGCTGGAAAAGCGTACCGTTACCTTTGGCGAAAATGTGAAGGTAACAGTTGACGGCGTGGAGATCGCCTCCGGCGACCAGGTCGAGGAGGGCAAAATGCTCGAGATAGCTCCCGTTCTTGCCGAGGGCGAGACGCTGGGCCAAATACTGGTGAACGGCGCGGCCATCGACGGCAATACCTACACCGTTGGCGGCGAAAACATAAATATAGAAATAACCCTTGTTGAAAAGCGTGCCGTTACCTTTGACGATAATGTGAAGGTTACCGCTGGCGGTCAGGAGATCGTCTCCGGCAGTCTTGTGCCGGAGGGAACCGAGCTTACCATTGAGGCAGTGCTAAGTGAGGGAGAGATACTTAACCGCATACTGGTGAACGGCACAGCCATTTCCGGCAACACATATACCGTTGGCGGAGAGGATGTGAATATCGTCCTGGAACTGGCGGAGATCGACCCCGACCAGGTGCCTCTCGGCAAGGCGGCCTATGTCTACAACATCCCTTATGGAAACGTGGATTACCTCACCGACGGAAGCGTTTCCACCGGACTGGAGTTCAGCCGTAAAAACCTGGCGGACGATACGTGGATCTCGGTCGTCGTATACGACGCGGGCGAGGGCAAGACCTTTGACTTCAGCCGCATCGAGCTGGCGAGCAGAGATCGCGTCAGGTTCTACGCGACTAACGAGGCCGTGAACGGAGATTTTAACCTCTTGGATATTTCCGGCACTATAGAGCATGACCATGATTACTCTCAGGACGAGTACTTTGCTCAGTGCTTCGGCCTTACCGCCCTGGGCGATCTGGCAAATTCCTCCAAGACCTTTGACGACGTTCAATCGTACAGATATTTTGTGGCCGCCTTTTCCGACGGCTGGGCCAATAACACTCTGATCAGTGAAATAACTATTTCTAACAAGATAATCGCCGCGTCCTTGGGCGAGGTGGTGCGCGCTGGCGGCGAGTACGCTAACAAGAGCGGCAAGTGGAGTTCCACAAACTTCAACGCCCAGTGGAGCGTGACCGATAACGACCTTGGCATTGTCGCCGGTACCAGTGAAAATCTGGCGCTGTGGGGCTGGATAGGCGGCGACGGCAGCGACGCAGGCGACGCGGGCGTGGTCACTTACCGCCTTAAGAGCGAGACTGAAACCTATGCCGACGTTAAGATCGTGGGCAATGAAAAGAGAGACGACCGGGACTTCACCATTTGGGTGGAGGGCGAAGACGGTCAGATTTCTCAGGGCTATACCCTTACCACCGGACAGGGGGAGAGCCTTGGCAACCTTACCCTGTACACAGTCAAAAATGTTCGCGTCTTTGAAGGCGTAAATAAGGTGACTATCGGTTCGTCCCAGTTCGGTTACTCTCCCGACTTCGCCATGGCGGTGTTCGTGGACAAGGCCGACAGCTTCCTTCGCGTGGGAGAACTTCGGCTTGCCGAGGGAGAGGCGGCCGATAAAGGCGACCTCGCCGTTTCCGACAAGTTTATTGAAGAATTCCTGCCCGGCGTCGGGGCGGGTTCCCCCATAGGCGGCCTTGCCGCGGCAAGTGAAATGACCGCCGAGGTGATGTCCTCCGGCGGCACGTACAACCTCATCGCCCTGGCCGACGAGGGAACGCTCACCCTCGATATCGACGGCGCTCAGTACTCGACCCGCGCCGGGGATACCGAGTATTCCTCCTTGGGAGGACTCAGAGCTGCTGTGTTCGAAAACGTCGTTTTAAGCGACGGTATCGGGAACCTGACCCTTACAGGCAGCGGCATCGTTGGCATTAAGCTCATAGAGCAGAGGTCGAACACCGTGACATTTGGCGATGAGATCGCCGTTGTCGCCGACGGAAAGATCGTAAACTCCGGCGAAACCGTGGCTGACGGCACCACCGTCAATATTACGGCTTTCACTCCCGACGGCAAGATACTCGATAGAATATTGGTCAACGGCAAGGAAATATCCGATGAAAAGTATTTTGTGTTCAACGAGGACATTGAGATAAAAGCCGAGTTCATAGACGTTATGTACGTTACCGTTACCTTTGACGAGGGGATAGTGGTGATGGCAAACGGAAATATAATAGAGTCCGGAGCCCAGGTTCGCGGCGACGCGTCGCTGCGGTTCGCCGCCGGAAATTCCGCGGAGATAAAGGCTGTGTTCTCTGTGAACGGCACGCCGATTTCCGGCAACACATACACTCTCAACAAACAGGATGTGCATATCAGCGTTGAGCTTACGCCCTACGACCTCATTTACCTTCAGGAATATATGATCGAGCTGTTTGACGAAAGCGAAACGGCCATGCGTTTCCTGCTGCCGTCAAGGGGCGAGTACGGCGCCGAGGTGACCTGGGCCATAGCTCAAGGCGCCGAGGGCGACTTTATAGACGAAAGCGACGGCAGCCTCCTTCTCACGGCTGATCTGTCCGCCGGACGGGAGGCCCGGGAAATAAAGCTGACCGCCTCAATAACAGTCGGCGGTCAGGAATATACCGTTGAAAAGACCGTTACGGTGGAAAGCAATTCCCTTGTCAGCATCGGCGGCCGGGACTTCTTCATCAGTCCCATCGGTAACAGCGCCGCTGACTTGACCATAGACGACGGTCAGTTCGTCATGAGCGGCCTTGGCAACGACTTGTGGACCGCTCCCGACGGCTTTGGATATCTGTACACCCGCCTCAGCGACGAGGACTTCACTATCAGCATAAAGGCCGACAAGCTCGACGGCTCCAGTCAGTGGCGGCGCACGGGCCTTATGCTCCGTGAAAGCACAGACCCCGGAGCCAGGTTTGTAATGCTGTCCCTTGGCGCGGACAACGGCGCGGGCTTGGAGCTTGCGGTAAGAAATACGCCAAACGCCGCGCCCTACCACATATTCAGAGATACAGGCTATGTAAGGGGACGTTCTTCCTTCGGCTACATAAAGCTGGAAAAGAAGGGCGACTTTATAACCGCCTATTATTCCGAGGACGGCGAGGATTATACGGCCCTCAATGCCGAGCCTGTGGAATTTGCCTTTGAGGGGCAGTATTTGGCTGGCGTTCACCGTGCGAGCGACTCCGGATACGCCTATCTGAGCAGATTTGAGATAAACGGCGAGGATGTGATGGTTTCCGGCGACATAACCGGCGCGGCCTACAGTCCCGCCGACGGGAAGCTCCTTGTGACATGGAACGATCCCACCCAGTACAGTACCTTCAGCTTTGACGCAATTACCGTTACCGCCTCGGCCGATGGAGCCGAACCGGTCAGCGTCGAGGCGGCTAAGGGAGAGCAGAGAGCGGTGCTTGAGGGACTGGAAAACGACGTGGATTACACTTTGTCTATCCAGGCCAAGACGGCTCTCCTCTGCGATGGCGGCGAAAATAACGCCGTTGCCTATAACGCGGTCAGCAAAGCCGTCACATTGACGGCAAGACCCTTTGACGCGGCTGCCCACGCCGCTATCACTCCTCAGATAGATATGACGCTCAGCGACCTTGTCATGGTGGGAGAACGCAATCAAGTGAGCCTCGCCTTTGCCCAGGCTCAGCCCGCTTCGGCCTTTGAGCTGACGGTCAGGCTCCCGGAGGGAGTAGGCGTTCAGGAAAATTCCATCAGTCTCAGCGACGGCTGCTCCGCCAGCCTTACCGCCGACGGACTGAAAATCACCTACAGCGGGGACAATCGGCTTGTTACTGATATAGCCTCTTTTGTGGCCGTCACAGACGCTATTGGCGGCTATTCTGTGACAGTGGACGGAACGGTTTCGTTCTATTCCTTTGAGGACGGCGTACTTTCAACCGATCCCGCCACTTTGGCCAGCGCGCAGGTGACTGTGGTGGACGTACAGTACGTGACCCTCACCTTCGACAGCCGGATCACCGCCGTTATCGACGGTAAAAGCGTGGCCTCCGGATCAGTTGTCCGGGGCGACAGCGTGATCGAGCTTAGCTGCGGCGTACCCGAAGGGGCCGAGATAACCTACATCGTGAACGGCGAGCCGATAGAGGGCAGCACCGTGACCCTCCGCCGGGTGGACACCCACATTGATGTGGAAATAGTACCCCTTGATGTGAAATACATTCGCGAACTGGAAATGACGCAGAAAACTGAGACTGAAGCCGGAGTCATCTTTGACCTCCCCCTCCGGGGCCAGTACGGAAGCAATATCGAATGGAAAGTAAAGGACAACGTTTTCGGCGACACGATAGCGGAGGTCGATTATATGACCGCCCGGCTCACCGTAAATATGGCTGACAACGACTACCAGAGCAGAAGCGTCGCCCTCGTGGCTTCCGTCACCTTCGGCGGACAGGTCTACACAATAGAAAAGACCGTATATGCCCAGACTGGCATCCTTCATAGGCTGGGCGGCAGGAATTTCTTCCTCCGTCAGGTGGGCCAGGATGACCAGTCCACCGCGAAGGTTCAAATAGCTAACGATCAGATTGCCCTTTCAGGCTACGGCACCGACCTTTGGGCCGCGCCGGACTCTTTCGGCTATTTCTACACTAAGTCCGACAGCGAGGACTACGCTGTTACGGTCAAGATTGACCGGCAGGAGGGCGCAAACCAGTGGCGCAGAAGCGGACTTATGTTCCGTCAGAGCGACAGCGAAAATGAAAAAATGGTAATGCTGGATGTGGGCGCTAACAACGGGGCGGCCTTAGAGTACGCTTACAGGGTGGGTACCACGGGCAGCGCGACCCAGCTGGCCCGCAGCTATAACCACGGCAGCGAGATCTGGCTCAGACTGGAGAAAAAGGGCAACAAGTTCTATGCCTACTATTCCACGGACGGAGAAACGTTTAGTCTCGTGTCCGAAGCGCCTGCCACTGTAAGGATGGACGGCGAGTATCTGGTGGGCATTTTCTCCGAGACTGAGACCGGACAGACCTATTTCAGCCGACTGGCCCTGAACGGCAGCGATGTGTTCGTATCCGAGGACATAACCAATGCGGCGGCCACCTCCTCCGACGGAAAGATAAGAGTTACCTGGACCGATCCCACCGAGGACGCCGCCCGCAGCTTTGAGGATATCTTAGTTACCCTCACCGACAGTCTTGGACGCCAAAGGTCCGCTCCGGCGGCTAAGGGTGTTCAGGAGCTGACCTTTGACGGGCTGACTAACGGATTGATGTACACCGTCACAGTCCAGGCCAGGACCGGCGAGCTTTGCGCGGCTGCTGAAAACGGGGCCACGGCCTACCGCGCGCTCTCCGCTCCCGTGACTTTGAGGGCCTTCCCCGTGGACTTTGAGTACATGGCCGCCATAAGGCCCATGGTCAACATGACCGGCAAGAACAGCCTTGTGGTAGGTCAGGCGGGAAAGATAAAGATGGCCTTTGCGGACATACAGCCTATTTACGGACTCAGCCTGAGCGTGGAGATCCCCTCCGGACTGGACGTAAGGGACAGAGACATAAGCTTGTCCGAGGAATTTAGCGCCGCTGGCGGCAGCTTTGAACTAAAGAACGGCGTTTTAACGCTAAGCTATCAGGCGGCGAATACCGATTCCGTCATATATATTACCGATTTAGCTGAAATAACCTTCGGCGCTGAGAAAAAGGGCGGCTATACCCTTCGCGCGGAAGGTCAGGTAAACTATTACTCCTTTGAGTTGGGCGAACTCAGCACCAGCGTCAACAGTGACTCGGTGTTTGAGATATCAGTTAAAAGCAGCGGCTCCACCGGCGGCGGCCGGGGCAGCGGCGGCAGCGGAGGAGGCGGCGGCTCTACCGGCGGCAGCGGCTCCACTGTGTTCACTCCCTTTACCGCCGTCGATCAGACAGTACCCAAGATCCCCGACGGCGCCGAGGTCTTTGCCGACAAAGCCGAGATCCCCGCTTGGGCCGCCACAGCTGTGAGCCGTCTGGCCGAGAGGGGCATTATCTCCGGCAGCGACGCCGGTGCGGGACTTATGTTCCGTCCTAACGCCGCCATAACCCGTGAGGAGTTCGTTAAGCTCTGCGTCGAAGCCTTTATGAAGGCGGATCCCGCCGCCAAGTGCGATTTTGTCGATGTGGACGAGAACGCCTGGTACTACCCTTATGTGGCTACCATGACCCAGACGGGCATACTTCAGGGCTACAGCGACGGACGCTTCGGCATAGGCGACTACATCACCCGTCAGGATATGGCTGTCATCGTGTACAGGCTGTTCCGGGCCGGTTATATTGACCTTACCAGCGGCCCCGTAAGCAGATTTGACGACAATGACTCTATCGCCGATTATGCCCTTGAGGCTGTGACAGCCCTTCGGGCGGCGGGAGTTGTAAGCGGCTACAGCGGCAATACATTCGCTCCCGCTGACAACCTTACCAGAGCTATGGCGGCCCAGATACTTTACGGCTGCCTGAACTGAGGGAGGAATAAATCGTGAAAAAAATAATTTCTTTGATACTTTGCCTGCTGCTGGCCGTCAGCTCCTTCGGAGCGGTCCTCGCCGAGGATGAGCCGACCGTTGAGCCGACCGGGGAGGAGATTTCCGCTCCGGCGGCGGATTATGTACTCCGTTCCGGCAACAAGGTGCTGACAGTCTCCGCCGACGGGACGGGGCTGACCATGGCGGAATACAGCTCCGCCGTGCGGGCCCAGCTTTGGCGGTTCGACGGAGGCGTTATTTACAACCGCCTCAACAACCGGGCGCTCACTGTGAACGGCGGAGTCACCCTGGCGGCCAACAAAGGCCTTGATACCCAGAAGTGGGAGTTCACGGCCGAGGGACTTTTGGCCTATGTTGGCGGCGGCTATCTGACCGTAGATGAGAATGAGAACCTTACCGTTTCCCAAAACGGTACGGTCTGGGAGGCGCTGACTCCCCAGGAGATTGAAAGCGCCGCCCAGACCCAGCCCGGGGAGGAGGCCGCGCCCGTGTCCGTGGGCGGCACAATGGTGCTTCTCCAGGATGGCAGCACCAGCGTGCTTGCCGTGGGCGGCGACAATGTGAGCCTTACCACCGTACCTTATGAAATAGGCGAAAACGGACAGCTTTGGACGTTTGCCAAAAATGGCACGGCATATAATATCAGAAGTAACGCCACCGGCTCCTATGTGGACGTGTCCGGCAGCTCTCTCAACCCAGGCGAGGTGGAGCAGGAAAATGGCCGCTGCTATGTAAAGAGCGTGCTTTCCGGCCTGTACATGACGGTACAGAACGGAAGCGTCACTCAGCAGGCCAAAGAAAACTCCACCGTTTGGCGGCTGATGAGCCTGGACGAGATAAATACCGCTTTCCTGGCTGGCACCGGCAACTCCGAGGCCTTTGACAACCGGTGCAGGCTCATGAGCAATCTTGGCGTAATAACCGGGGATAGAAGGTTCTCCGAAAACGCCGTTGTGACCAACCGCGATGCCCTGACTATGGCCGTTCGGCTGGTGACCGGCGGTGGAGATTTCGCTCCCGGCGTTACCGGCTTTGAGGATGTGGACCCCTCGGACGAACTCTCCGGCTACATACTTCAGGGCCTTGGTAT
>CANQKL010000061.1 GCA_947624455.1 uncultured Clostridia bacterium | reverse complement strand
TTCTCTGGCCTAAGCTGGAGGATGAGGCGGCCGCGTTGAGGCTGGCCTTCACCGGAGCGATAAAGGACGAGATACTGGATATGGAGGAGCTGGCCTGTGAGCTTTGCTCATTCCTGAAGGAAAATTATCCCGACGCTCTCGCGCGGCGGTATAGGGCCGAGCTGACCGAGGATATGGACGGCTTGGCCGTTCTGGAGGAGATATGCCGCCGCCGGGGCTTCATAGTTCGGGGCGGAGAGGTCGATCTGCTCCGGGGCGCAAATGTAGTTTTAGACGAGTTCCGCAGCGGTAAACTGGGGAGATTAACGGTGGAGCTTATATAAACTCTCATGGGTAAGGAGGCGCGTGTCTATGCCAAAACCGAATAAGCCCGCTCAGGATCTCTGGCTGGAGGAACGCAGGCTCCGTGAAAGCGGCTACAGCCTGATATGCGGAGCCGACGAGGCGGGCAGAGGCCCTTTGGCGGGGGACGTTTACGCCGCGGCGGTGGTTCTGCCCTTCGGGCTGGAGATACCCGGCCTCAACGACAGCAAAAAGGTAAGCGAAAAACGGCGGGAGGAGCTTTTCGATGTGATAAGGGAAAAGGCCCTGTCCTACGGCGTAGCCACCGCGAGCGTGGAGGAAATAGAGAAGATAAATATTCGCAACGCCGCCTTTTTGGCGATGGAAAGGGCTATAAAGCAGATCGACGCCGATTTCGCCATAATCGACGGCAACGGCTTTAACAGTTGTCCGATTCCGTTTATGACTCTTGTGAAGGGCGACGGCAAAAGCGCCAACGTGGCCGCGGCCTCGATCTTGGCAAAGGTCAGTCGGGATCGCTATATGCTGGAGCTGGACAAAAAATATCCCATGTACGGCTTCGCCAAGCATAAGGGTTACGGCACGAAGCTGCATATCGACGCGCTGAAGGAGTATGGTGCCTGTGAAGTTCACAGATCTCTTTTCGTCAAAAAATTTATCTAAAAGTGAAATAGGGAGCATGGGCGAGGAGCTGGCTGTCAAGCTGCTGAAAAAGAGGGGATACGTGATAGTGGAGCGGAATTTTTCCGTTCACAACGTGGGTGAGCTGGACATAGTCGCTCGGGATGGAGATTGTATCTGCTTTGTGGAGGTGCGCCTGCGCAGCAGCGCGGAATTTGGCACGCCGGCCCAGACTGTGACGGCGGAAAAACGGAGGCGGCTGGTGCGAACCGCGCAGATCTACATAGAAAACCGAAAGCTGGGCCGCTGTCCAATGAGGTTCGACGTGGTGGAGGTTTTCGGCAACGGCGAAGCCCGACTTATAAAGGATGCCTTTTGGGCGCGGTGAATGTATTGACGCGGGAGCAAATTTGTGGTACAATAATAATATAATATTTTTGCTCATGACCGTTTATTATTAATTTTTTTAGATGTAATTTACAAAAGGAGGCCGTTCGCATTGCTTGTTGCCGATAAATGGAAGGATTATGAATGTATAGACGCCTCCAAAGGAGAAAAGCTGGAGCGATGGGGGGATATTATCCTCTGCCGCCCCGACCCTCAGGTAATTTGGGATCGCCCCGGCGCTTTGGATAAATGGGCTAAGGCTGACGCCTGTTATCGGCGAAGCTCTAGCGGCGGCGGTGAGTGGAGTTACCGCACAAAGCTGCCTGAAAGCTGGCGTATCAGCTACGGCGACCTAAACTTTAACGTCAAGCCCATGGGCTTTAAGCACACAGGGCTTTTCCCCGAGCAGGCGGTAAACTGGGATTGGATGCGGGAAAGGCTCGTGGGCCGCAAGGGCGCGAGGGTACTCAACCTCTTTGCCTACACCGGCGGAGCCAGCGTGGCCTGCGCCGCCGAAGGGGCCAGCGTTACCCATGTGGACGCCTCGAAGGGCATGGTCGCCTGGGCCAAGGAAAACGCCGCCGCCAGCGGAGTTGACGGCATACGCTATTTTGTGGATGATTGTATCAAGCTGGTGGAGCGGGAGATCCGCCGCGGTAATAAGTACCATGGCATTATAATGGATCCCCCGTCCTATGGACGTGGCCCTGGCGGCGAGGTGTGGAAGCTGGAGGACAGTCTCTTTTCCTTTGTGGAGAGAGCGGCCCTGCTCCTGGACGACGATCCACTGTTTTTTGTACTTAATTCCTATACTACGGGCCTACAGCCCGGGGTGCTGAAAAATATTATGAGTCTCGCCCTGCCAAAGGGGAGGATAACCGCCGATGAAATAGGTTTGCCGGTGACATCCTCGGGCTTGACGCTGCCCTGCGGAGCCACCGGACGGTGGATGAATAATTAAAGATCAGGGGCGGCTTGAGACGAAGCCGCCGGACAATGACAAAAACCATTTCGGGAGATACCTATGATCAAAGCTGAAAACCTGTCCTTTTCCTACGAGTCCGAGGGGGCCGAGGTCAAGGTCTTTGAAAATCTGAATATCGAAATCAAGGACGGGGAATTTGTGGCGGTGCTGGGCCATAACGGGAGCGGTAAATCCACCTTTGCCAAGCACCTTAACGCCATTCTCGTACCCAAAAGCGGCAAGGTGACTGTTTACGGCATAGATACCGCCGACGAGAGCCGTATCTTTGAGCTACGTAAAAATGTGGGTATGGTGTTCCAGAACCCGGACAACCAGATTGTCGCCACCGTGGTTGAGGAGGACGTGGCTTTTGGCCTTGAAAATCTGGGCGTTCCCAGGGATGAGATGCGCCAAAGGGTGGACGAGGCCCTTAACACGGTGCGGATGTACGGCTACCGTAAGCACGCTCCTCACCTCCTGAGCGGAGGGCAGAAGCAGAGGGTGGCCATAGCCGGTATTCTCGCTATGGAACCCCGGTGCATAGTCCTTGACGAGCCTACGGCCATGCTGGATCCCATAGGCCGGGACGAGGTCATGGAAACGATCCGCCGCCTGAACAGAGAAAAGGGGATAACTATCGTCCTGATAACCCATTACATGGACGAGGCGGTAAAGGCGGATCGCTGCATAGTAATGGACAGAGGGCGGATCGTCATGGATGACAGCCCCCAAAATATTTTCCCAAGGGTCGAGGAGGTACGGGCTTTGGGCCTTGACGTTCCCCAGGCGACCGAGCTGGTTTGGGAGTTAAAAAGGCGGGGCCTCAACGTGGAGACCGGCGCATTGCGCAGCGCCCAGGCTGTTGAAGCCATATTGAAAATGTACGAAAATGAGAGAACGAAATGATCGAGCTGAAAAATGTTACATACACCTACAATAAGAACGAGCCTTCGGCTCGGGTGGCCCTCAGCGATGTGAGCCTGAAACTGGATGACGGAGATTTTTTGGGCCTCATCGGCCACACCGGCAGCGGCAAATCGACTTTGATGCAGATCGTGGCCGGGCTTTTGCCTCCGCCCCAGGGCAGCGTCAGCGTGGACGGCAGAGATTATGCCGATTACAAGTCTGCCGCCAGGGAGCTGAGAAAAAAAGTGGGCCTTGTGTTCCAGTACCCGGAGCATCAGCTTTTTGAGGAAACGGTTTACAAGGACATCGCTTTTGGCCCGAAAAATCAGAAGCTGACCGGGGATGAGATCGACGAAAGAGTTCGCGAAGCCGCCCGGCGGGTAAGGCTGGACAGCGGACTTCTGGAGAAGTCCCCCTTTGATCTGTCCGGCGGACAAAAGCGGCGCGTGGCTATTGCCGGAGTCGTGGCTATGAAGCCCGAGGTTCTTATCCTTGACGAGCCTACGGCGGGGCTGGATCCCGCTGGACGGGACGAGCTGCTGAATATGCTGGGAGAGCTGCACAGGGACTGGCGGCGAACTATAATCCTGGTATCCCATTCCATGGAGGACATAGCCCGTACAGTTAAGACGGCGGCTGTTATGAACAACGGAAAGCTGGTGATGAACGGGCCTGTGGAGGAGATATTCTCCCGTGGTGCGGAGCTGAGGACCATGGGACTCAACACCCCGCAGATATCCCGCATTGTGGACGGTCTTATAGACGCGGGTCTGCCGCTGAGCCGCCGTATTTTTACGGTAAAGGCCGCCGCCGATGAAATCGAAAAGATAGTTAGGAGTAAGCGCTGAATGCTTCGTGATATAACTCTTGGACAATATTACAACACATCTTCCCCCCTGCACGACATGGATCCAAGGACTAAGATCCTGGGCGTGATATTCTATATGGTTGTGCTTTTCATGGCGTCCTCCGTTTGGGAGTACGCTCTTGCGGCTCTGTTCACGGCGTTTGTTATAAAGCTGTCCAGAGTGCCAATCAGCTTTATAACCCGTGGCCTTAAGCCGTTAGTGATGATTATGGGCTTTACGCTGGCGTTGAACCTGTTGATGACCTCCACGGGAAATGAACTCTTTCATTGGTGGATATTCAGAGTGACCGACGACGGCGTGGCGCTGGCGGTGAAGATGGCCGTTAGACTCGTGCTGCTGGTAATGGGTACCTCGCTGCTCACCCTGACCACCTCGCCCATTGCACTGACCGGCGGTATAGAAAGGCTTCTGTCGCCTTTGAGCAGGATAGGTGTCCCCAGTCACGAAATAGCGATGATGATGAGCATTGCTCTGCGTTTTATCCCAACCATAATGGAGGAGACTGATAAGATAATCAAGGCACAGACCTCAAGGGGGGCGGACTTTGAGTCCGGCAACCTGATCCAGCGGGTTAAGGCCATGATACCAATACTGGTGCCGCTGTTTGCCGGAGCCTTCCGCCGGGCGGATGAGTTGGCTGTGGCTATGGAATGTCGCTGCTACAACGGCGGCGCGGGACGAACCTCTCTGCGGGAACTGAGATTCCGCCGGATCGACGCCATGGCTCTGATCGTCGGCGTCGTCCTGCTGGCCGCCATGATAGGCCTCAAGATCCTGGCTGCGGGAGGGATAGCGTGAAGCAGAAGTATAAACTTACTATCGCCTACGACGGCTCCGCTTATCACGGTTGGCAACGCCAGCAGAACGGCATAACTGTTCAGGAGGTAATGGAGGACGTCCTTTCACGGATATTTGGAATGGACACGGCGGTTACGGGCTGTTCCCGAACCGACGCCGGCGTACACGCCCGAAGATACGTGTGCAGCTTTTTTGCCGATACCACCATCCCCGCCGACAAGCTGCCCTTCGTACTGAATACCGTGCTGCCGCCGGACATCAGAGCGCAGGGCTGCCAGATCGCGCCGGAGGATTTTAACGCTCGGTTCGACGCGGTGCGCAAGACCTATAAGTACCAGATACTCAATGCCCCCTTCGCCGACCCCTTACTGCGGAGCTTTGCCTGGCATTATCCGGTAAGACTGGATATTGACAAAATGAGGGCCGCCTGCGATATCATTCGCGGGGAAAGAGATTTCCGCTGCTTTATGGCGGCGGGCAGCGTCGTGAAGAACACAGTCCGCAATCTCTATGAGCTTAAGATAGAAAAGGAGGACGGCCTTATTACTGTCACGGCCTCCGCCAACGGTTTTTTGTACAATATGGTACGTATCATAGTGGGGACTTTAGTGTATATAGGCAACGGCAAGCTCAGCCTTGAGGAGCTGGCGGACTTTATGGCGACCGGCGACCGTCGGCTGTTGGGGATAACGGCTCCGCCTCAGGGACTGAAACTTTACGAGGTAGAATATTAGTATGAAAAAAGAAGCTCTTGTATCAGTTTTAAAAATCGGGACGGCCGTTATTTTGATCGCGGCTTTGATTTTCGTTGTCATCTATCAGAATCGCGACAAGACCCTGGGCAACCGCATAGACATATTTAAGGCCGACGGGGACAGCGCCCGGGGCATCGAGGGCTATTCTCTGGGGCGGACTATGCCCTTTGAGGACAAGGCGCTGCTGGTCACCACCAATACCATGCTTCTGTTAGACAGCAAGGGCAAGGGGGAGACAAAGGACGTCAGTCTTTCCGCTCCGGCGGTTTGCGTGAGCGGCAGATACATTCTTACTTATAACGATGGGGGAAGGCTTGTCTCGCTTTATAAGGGCGACAAGGAGGTTTACCAGCTTCGCCCTGACAAGGACGCGATTTCCGCCGTGGTCAACGAACAGGGTTATGCCGCTGTGGCTTATCAGGTTGAGGGCGGAGAAACGCAGATAGTGGTCTATAACGGCGAGGGTACGGCCTTTTATTCCTGGACCCTTGGCAGCGGACAGTTCGTGAGCATGGATCTGAGCGCGGACAACACTCATCTCGTTATTTCCTCCCTCAGCGACGACCCGGGGAAGATGTTGGGCGAGATATCCATAATACGCCTGGACAGCGAGGAAAAAAAGGCCTCCGCCTCCGTGGAGGATGAGATGTACTTTAAGGTGCATATTGGCAGAGATTATTCGGTGCTGGCCCTTGGAAGCAAGCAGTTGGACGCTTATAACGCCGACGGAACGCTGCGCTGGAGCCTGCCCTATAACGGAAAAACTATCCGTAACGCGGATATAAGCGACCCGGATATGGCCGTCCTGTGCTATACCGCCGCCGACAGCGGACTGGTGGGCAATTCCACCGAGGTCGAGGTGGTCAACCGATTGGGGGAGATAACCGCGTCGACTCGGTTTGACGGACTTTGCGAGTGCTTGAGCGTGAACGGAGAAAATTTTGCCGCCTCCGCCGGAAAAAAGATTTTTATTTACGACCAAAAATGCGGCCTTAGGCATGAACTCAGCTCCACATCTATAATTAAAGGCCTCAGCCTTTATCGGGACGGCAAGACGGTTTTTGTACTGAGCGGCACCGGGGGAAGCGTAATAAGCTGACCGGCGGATTATAAAAAGGGGGAAATGGATAAATGCTCTCTGACCTTCTTACGGTATTGTTCCTGCTTATGTTTGTGTTTTGGGGTACAAAGACCGGCGCGGCGAAAATGGTACTCAAGATCCTGAGCCTGGGAGCTTCTATGGCGCTGGGCCTTGTGCTTTACCGCCCCATCAGTAAGGCACTGTCCGGGCTGGGGATAGTGGACGGCATAGCCGCCAAGCTGTCGGATAATATTGACTCCATAATACATTTGCCCGGAGTCATGCGCGACGTAATGACCGTGACGGGCGCGACCGAAGAGCTGACCCGTTCCGTTGCCAGCGCGGCGGTAAGCGCAGTGAGCTTTTTCGCTGTGGTCGTGCTTATCCGCGTGTTGATCATGTTGGTCAGCCTTGTTGTGGGCGTGGCAAGCTCGCTGCCGGTAATAAAACAGACCAATGGCCTTCTTGGAGGTATACTGGGCTTTGCGTTAGGAACGCTGACCATATTCCTGGTGTTCGGCGTAATGGCCGTAGCCGAGGTGTTCGGCGGGATCAGTCTGGCCGAAAAGGCTTTTGACGGCAGCTTCCTGGCGGTAATACTCTATAACAACAATCCCTTGCTGGGTCTTGTGTTATAGCGGCTGGATACACTGTAAAATTTCAGGTATAAAGTTGTAATATTCCCACGGTTCGTTGACAAAGCCGCCTTACGGAGGTATAATATAGTCAAATGTGAACGGGAAAGGGAGATGAAAAATGCTGTACTCCGGTATTGATCTTGGCACCTCATCGGTAAAGCTGCTGCTTTGCGACCGTGAGGGCGGAGTCGTAAATTCCGTGACAAAGGACTATCCGCTGAGCCTCCCGCAGGAGGGCTGGTCAGAGCAGGATCCCGCCCATTGGTATGACAGCGTCGTATCGGGGCTGAAGGAGCTGCTGGGAGACAGGGGCGCCGAGCTGAGGGGCATCAGCTTTGGCGGACAGATGCACGGATTGGTGATGCTCGATAAGGATGACCGGGTGCTGCGTCCGGCCATACTTTGGAACGACAGCCGCAGCACAGAGGAGTGCGACTATCTCAACATAACCGTTGGCAGGGAAAAGCTCACCGAGTGGACGGGGAACATAGCGTTCCCCGGTTTTACGGCCCCAAAGCTTCTTTGGGTTCGCAAGCATGAGCCTGAGCTGTTTGCCCGCTGCCGCAAGGTCATGCTGCCGAAGGATTATCTGTGCTACCGTCTGAGCGGAGAGTTTGTCACCGAACCCTCCGACGCTTCGGGAATGTTGCTGTTTGACGTGAAGAACCGGCGTTGGAGTCCGGAAATGCTGGAGCTGTGCGGCCTGACGGAGGATATGCTCCCCAAGGTAAGGGAGTCCTGTGCTTCGGTGGGAGTTCTTCGCCGAGAGCTGGCCGAGCTTCTCGGAGCAGGCGAGGTGATCGTAGCGCCCGGGGCCGGGGACAACGCCGCCGCGGCGGTTGGAATGGGCGTAGCTGGCCCAGGCAAGTGCAGCGTTTCGGTGGGAACCTCGGGAACGGTGTTCATTACATCCGACAGCTTTACCCTTGACGGCGAAAATGCCCTCCATTCCTTCGCACACGCGGATGGGGGCTATCATCTCATGGGCTGCGTACTCAGCGCCGCTGGCTGCAATAAGTGGTGGATGGAGAACATTCTTGGCGCCGATGATCACGCCGAGGAGCAGGCCGGTATAGAAAAGCTCGGGGAGAACGGCGTGTTCTTCCTGCCCTACCTGATGGGCGAACGTTCGCCCCACAACGACCCCTTTGCTCGGGGAGTTTTTGCCGGTCTTAGCCTTGACACTGACCGCAAAGCCATGACTCAGGCGGTGCTGGAGGGCGTAGCCTTCGCCCTTCGGGACTGTGTGGAGGCGGCGCGGAAGCAGGGGATAGAGCTGACCGAAGCCTGCCTTTGCGGCGGAGGGGCAAAAAGTCCACTCTGGCGGCGAATACTGGCAAATGTGCTGCGTCTTAAGCTGAACATACCCGCCTGCGGGGAGGGTCCGGCCTATGGAGCGGCAATATTGGCTATGGTGGCCGCCGGGGAATACTCTTCGGTTCGCGAAGCCGCTGAAAGGGTAGTAAAAATGAGCGGCAGCGTGACCTTTGAGGAGGAACTGGCCGCCCGATATGATAAACGCTACCGGCGTTTCAGGGAGCTTTACATTTCTTTGAAACCGTGGTTTTGCCCGAGCGTAAATTAAATTAAAGTGGAATAACCGAAAAGCGGCTGTAAAAAAACTCACTATGTAATCTGGAGGCACGGGGGCTGTCCAAAAAATCGTGCAGAACAAACGAAAATCAGCTCTCGCAGGCGGCAGGCGAAGCCTGCTGCCGAGAAAGCCCTCCCGACGGCGTACATAGGTACGCC
>CANQKL010000060.1 GCA_947624455.1 uncultured Clostridia bacterium | reverse complement strand
AATAACATAAGTCCGTGGATGAAACGGCACGTTTCCGGAAGGGGTAACCGCTGGGGAAACCGTTCGGGTTGCCCCAGCGAGCAAGCTGGCCCTTGCGCCGTCTTATTTCTTGGGTACGCCTTCCCAGTCCTTGGCAAAGCGTTCCATACCGATGTCGGTAAGGGGATGCTTGGACATCTGAACGATAACGTTGTAAGGAATAGTGGCGATGTGAGCGCCCAGCCGGGCCGCCTGGACTACGTGGATGGGGTGGCGCACGGAGGCGGCTATGATCTGCGTCTCGATGCCGTGGGTGTCAAATATGTCCACTATCTCCTCGATAAGGTTCATGCCGTCCATGCCTATGTCGTCCAGTCTGCCCAGGAAGGGGGAAACATAGGTAGCTCCGGCGCGGGCGGCCAAAAGCGCCTGGGTGGAGCTGAAAATCAGGGTCACGTTGGTCTTGATGCCCATGGCGGTGAGCTGCTTGCAGGCTTTAAGCCCCTCCAGAGTCATGGGGAGCTTGATCACGATGTTCTTGTGTATGGCGGCCAGGTCTTTGGCCTGGGCAACCATATCCTCGGCGGTGGCGGCGTCGGGGCTGACCTCGGCGCTGATGGGGCCGTCAACAATGGAGGCGATCTCCTGGATCACCTCTTTGAAATCCCTTCCTGACTTGGCGATGAGGGAAGGATTGGTAGTCACTCCACAGATCACGCCAAGGTCGTTGGCCTTGCGGATATCCTCGACTATCGCGGTGTCGATAAACAGTTTCATGCGGTTTCATCCTTTCTTTTGATTTAAAATTGATATATTATAAAAATATATTTATAAGCACCAGCAGCCCTATGGCGGGGACTCCCAAAGCTCCCGCCAGCGGCACGGTGAACAGGTTTAAACTCACGCCCGTAAGCCCCAGCAGGCTGAGGACGCAGTTGGCGGCCAAAATGAGCGCGACGCCCCGTATAAACCAGCAAAGAACCCTGGCCGACTGGTCGGTAAACTTCGCCGTCAGAACAAAAACAACAATGGAAATTGCCAGCAAAATTCCGTCCGCAGCCATGGCGTACCCCCTCCCGCTAACAGCTTATTAACGGAGGGACGGCTTTATTCCCCGGGTCACCTTTTCTCCCTGAATTTGGGATTGGCATTGCCGCAGTTGGGACAGCGGGGAAAGTCCGCGTCGTATGTCTTGCCGCAGGCGGAGCAATTTGTTCTTTCCACGGCAGGTTTTATGACCTCGGCGGTGAAAAATTCCAATTTCCCGCATTTGGGACAGGTATAGATCTCCAGCTTGAGATCGCCGTCTGCTTTTTCGATTTTCACGTTAGATGTGCCAACAAGATTCAGACGCTCGCTGCATCTGGGACAGTGTAAAGTTCTCATGATGTCTTTTTCCTTTTCGTAAATTTTAGTTTTTTGTTGGTTTTACCGAAGCCCCAGGAGCCTTTTCAGCTCCCCGTCCGGATAAAAATTGTACCTGCGGTTTTCAAAGATCAGGGCTTTTTCCTCAAATTTTGCCTTTGATACGTCTATCCAGGCAGTCTCTCGGGATAAAAAGCCGTATTTTGTGACGTAAACCAGCGTCCCATCGTCGGTCAGAACGTAGGTCGTCTCAAAAAGTCCCCGTTTCATCAGCCAGTTGACTCCTACCGCCGCCAGGGCGAGCGCGCCCAACTTGAGAAAAACTCCGTAGGGCAGCCTGCCGCCTAAAATGAAGGCCAGTCCGCAGAAAATCAGCAGCAGCGGGAGGGCGAACCAGGGCGCTCCCGGCAGCCGGGCCTCACAGCGGTAGACCTCCGTCTTTTCGTGGAGAACCTCAGTCACGGGCGACTCCCGTTTCCCTGGCCGCGCGCTTCACGGCCTCCGCCACCGAGGCGGAAACCCTGGCGTCAAGGGCGGCGGGAAGGATGTAATCGGGGCTAAGCTCCTCCGGCCCCACCAGATCGGCTATGGCGTGGGCCGCGGCGATCTTCATTTCGTCGTTTATCTCGGCGGCCCTGGCGTCCAGCGCGCCCCGGAACACTCCCGGGAAGGCGAGGACGTTGTTTATCTGATTGGGGAAGTCGCTGCGCCCGGTGCCGACTACCAAGGCCCCGGCCGCCTTGGCCACGTCGGGCATTACCTCGGGTACGGGGTTAGCCATGGCGAAGATCAGGGGATCCTTGTTCATCGTCTTAATCATCTCGGGCTTCAGTAGGTTCGCCGCGCTGACGCCGACGAACAGGTCGGCCCCCTTTATGGCGTCGGCCAGGGAGCCCTGGATGTTTTCAGGGTTCGTGTCGGCGGCCAAAGCGGCCAGAGCCGCGTCCATGCCCGGGCGTCCCCGGTAGACTATGCCGTCGATGTCGGTCATTATCACGTTTTTCAGGCCGTTCTTCATGAGCAGCCGACAGATGGCGGTACCCGCCGCTCCTGCGCCGCTGAACACGGCCTTGATCTCCGTGAGCTTTTTCCCCGCCAGCTTGAGGGCGTTGATCACCGCCGCCAGGACTATGATAGCTGTGCCGTGCTGGTCGTCGTGGAACACTGGGATATCTAACTCCTCCTTGAGCCGCCGCTCGATCTCAAAGCAGCGGGGAGCGGCGATATCCTCCAGGTTTATGCCGCCGAAAACAGGCTCCAGCAGCTTGACCGTGCGGACGATCTCCTCCACGTCGGTAGTGCCTAAACAGATGGGGAAGGCGTCCACTCCGCCGAACTCCTTGAACAGCACGCTTTTCCCCTCCATAACGGGGATAGCGGCCTCGGGGCCGATATTGCCCAGGCCCAGCACGGCGGTGCCGTCGCTGACCACGGCCACAAGGTTGCCCTTGCGGGTGTAGTCGTAGACCGCGGCGGGGTTTTTATGTATTTCCACACAGGGCGCCGCCACTCCGGGCGTATAGGCGGTTGACAGGTCGTCCTTGGTCTTGAGGGGGACGGCGCTGACTACCTCGATCTTGCCACGGTGCTTTTTGTGCAGCTCGAGGGCCATTTCGCTGTAATTCATGCTTTTGTTCCTTTCTGCATTTCGTAAATTTCCTCCAGGCCGTCCAGGGTCAGCATACCGTCTATCTCGTCGATGGACTTGGCCTCCCGGCTTATCATGGCGGCGAGGCCGCCGGTGGCTATGACCCTGGCGTCGGGGCAGCCCATCTCCTTTTTCATCAGCTTTACGATATAGTCCACCTGTCCGGCGTAGCCGTGGAGAACTCCGGCCTGCATACTTTCAACCGTGCTGCGGCCGATAATGCGGTCGGTGGGGGCCAGCTCGATGCGTGGCAGCTTGGCCGTCCGCTCGAACAGGGCCTCGACGCTGATCTTTATTCCGGGGCAGATGGCGCCGCCGAGGTACTGGCCCTTTTCGTTTATGGCGCAAAAGGTCGTCGCCGTGCCGAAGTCCACCACTATTGCCGGTACGCTGTGCCGCTTTATAGCCGCGACCGCGTTCACCAGCCTGTCCGCGCCCACCTCCCGGGGGTTTTCATAGAGTATGTCCATACCCAGATCCATGTCGTTAGTGACAACGATGGGGGTCTGGCCCAGGTAATCCTTTACGGCCCTTTCCAGGGAATACATGACCGGCGGCACAACGGAGCTTATGATCACGCCGTCTATGTCCTCCCGGCTCACGCCCCGATTGTTGAGGAGCTGGATGAACAGCAGCCCGTATTCGTCCCGGCTCTTTTCCGCCGAGGTGGCCACTCGGAAGTGGAAAAGCCGCTGCTTTCCCTCGTAAACTCCCATAACTATGTTCGTGTTGCCCACGTCTATCGCTACAAGCATAAGCCGCCTCCATTTTAAAGTATCCAGTCCACTATCACCGACTGGCAGTCGCCGTTTTCGATCTCCAGCACCCCGAAGGTGGGCCGTCCGCCTCGGGGCTGGGCGCAGCTTCCGGGGTTGAAGATGAGCAGGCCCTCCTCCCTGACGTCCACAGGCACATGGGTGTGTCCGAATAGGGCCGCCGTACAGCCTCTGGCCCGAGCCGCGGCGATAAGTCCCTCGTGGTCCCGGCGCACGCCTCGGGTGTGACCGTGGCAGAGGTAGAGCCGCGCCCCGCCCAGCTCCGCCGTAAGCTCGGCGGGCCGGCCGCCGTAAAAGTCGTTGTTGCCCAGCACGGCGTAAATGGGATATTGACTGTAATTTTTTTCCAGCCAGCGAACGTCCCGCTCTATGTCGCCAAGGTGGATAACAGCGTCAAACTGACCGATGACGGATAGGGCTTTTTCCATGGGGCGAACGTCGCCGTGGCTGTCTGAAAAAACTATGACTCGCATACCGCCCCCTCCTTGGAATAGCTGAGCTTTTTGGATTTACGAAGTAAATCTACGAGAATATTATACCATGAGCAAAAATCCTTGCTTGCAAGGGGATTTTTGCGAAGCCGTCAATATCGAGACCGATCCGAAGGATCGGAAAAAGCGCAGCTTTTTGGATTTACGAAGTAAATCTACGAGAATATTATACCATAGATTTTCCTTGGTGTCAACACATAATCTGACCGCATACTATAAATATAGATTAAGGCAATACCGCGCAAAGACTGCGTCCATATGGCGCGGCGAATCTTTTGACGGTATAAGCCCAAACATTTATGGAGGAACAGACAATGCAAGACGTTTTATCCGCTCTCAGGAGCATGAGTCCGGCCCAGCTCAACGACGCGGTGACTAAGGCCCGGGCCTTTATGAACACGCCGGATGGCAAAGCGACTTTGGAACGGCTGAAAAAGGGTCAGCCCGTCCAAGGACTGCCCGTGACAAACGAGGAGCAGAACAAGCTCATCGCCCAGCTTTCCCAAGATCCTAAAATAGCCCGCCAAATGGCGGAGATCTTTAAAAAATAAACCCAAGGAGGCCCCCTTATGTCTTTGGAAGAACAAATCTCCGCGGTGCTGAACGACCCGGAGACAATGAATAAAATATCGTCTATCGCGGCCTCTCTCGGAGCGTCAGGCCCCGAAGCCCAATCGGGGGACTCGGGACCGGAGAACGCCGGACCCGCCCAAAGCCCGCAGCAGGCTCCCGCCCTGCCCAAGGCCCCAAGACTGCCGGACATGAGCGCCGACCCCAGAACAAGGCTGCTCATGGCCTTAAAGCCCTTCCTCAGCAAAAAGAGGGCCTCCTACGTGGACGGCGCGGTGGCGCTGCTGGGAATGATGCAGCTGGGCAGCCTTGCCGGCGGCTCAAGCCCTCTGGCGCCTCTGATGTCCGCCCTGGGCCGCCAGAATCAGCGGGGGGTGAAAGCGTGAGGAGCCGCAGCATGGACCCCTTCGCGTCCTCCCATGTCCGGTCGGAGGCCCGCCCCGCGCCGTCCCTTCCGTCCCCGCCCGTTCCCGCCAGTTCTCCCGCCCCATCCCTCCCGGGCCGAGACGGCCGGGGGCTGCTGAGCTTTTTGGACGGGCTGCAGAGCGACGACTATATCCTGCTGGGAATAATTGCCGTACTTTTTTTTGAAGGCTGCGACGATTATATACTGCTGGCCGCTCTGGGTTATCTATTTGTTATGGGTATATTGTGAAAAAAACACGGTTATTTTTTATACATTTTTACTAAAAATAAAATTTCTATTTACAAATGGGAAAAAAAGTTTTATAATAGAATTGTAATTATGTCGGGAGCATCCCGACGGAACTTCTAAGGAGGGAATTTCACTATGAAAAAGGTGCTCTGCCTTTTGTTGGTTCTGGCAATGGCCGTGGGCTGCGTCAGCATAAGCGTGTCCGCCGCCGATTACGGAATCGTACTTAACAACAATGTCGCCATGCTGGTCGGCAGTACGAGAGCAGTCGCAAAGAATACCCTTGTGACCCTCTCCGCCGCGCCCACTGTTGAGGACGGCGAGATACTCATTCCCGTCAGCGCCGTTTCGACTCTGTTTAACGGCGTGGTGTCCACCGACGCCGCGGGCTTCGTGGACATCCGTTTTGGCGCGGATAAGACTGTCGTTATCCGTCCCGGCAGCGATCAGTACAGCTACAATAACCGGGGCTATAAGTTCTCCGTGGCTCCCCGTGAGATCAACGGCAATCTGATGGTTCCCCTTTACGATATAGTAGAGGACGTTATCGGTCAGATCGTTTTCTACGACCCCACCACCAAGCTTATAGTTGTGTCCAGCCGCAAGGTGCTGAAGGACTACGCCTCTGACGGCGCCGTTATCTCCACGATAGCCAACGCCATCAATTCCGGCAGCCTTCCTCCTATCACCGTACCCACCACCTATCAGGTGGACTGGAACTCCGTTTCCTCCCAGGATCTGGAGAGTACTCTTGAGGCCGCTATCCGGGCCGCCGACCGCAGGAACAACGCTGGCGACAGCACCGGCGGCGTTGCAGGCATGATCACGCCTTCCGTGGCTACCAGCCCCATTTCCAAGACCGGCTGGAGCGTTACATACACCAAGCAGGACGAGGACAACAACCCTGTCAGCAAGCTGATAGACGGCGATGCCTCCGACAGCAATTACTGGGCTTCCTCCAACAACGGCGGTATGCCCAGCGCCACCGTTGATATGGGCAGCGTCCAAAACGTTTTGAAGATAGAGGTGACTCTGCGCGCGTATAACGACGGCAGAGTGCTGCACTACGGCCTTGCTTACAGCGAGGACGGCAGTAATTATGTGAACATTACCGACCCCAGCAGCTACAACGCCGCTTCCGGCGGCGGCCTTACCGAGAGCTTCGAGGTAGGAGCCAACGCCCGCTATATCAAGGTCACCACCAACGGCAGCACTTACGCTGACGGCAGCACCGGCGAGTGGGTATCCATCTGTGAGCTTACCGCTTACGGCCCCTACACCGCCGCCGCTGATGCTGATTCGAGCGCTTCCGCTCCCGCGGCCATAGGCCCCGAGATATCTACTTCCTCTCTGAGCTATACCGCTTCCGCCGCACCTCAGAGCGAGAACCCCGCTTCTCACGCTTTCGACAACAACCCCTCCACCTTCTGGGCTGTTGAGGGAGCCAACAGCATGGTCATCGACCTCGCTCAGGAAAAGACAGTCAGCGCCGTGGGCGTTCAGATGAGAGATTACGTTGACAACCCCAATCGCGCCCTGCCTTACACAGTATCCGTTTCCAGCGACGGCAGCAGCTACTCCGTTGTGGCTCAAAAGACCAGTCCCGCTGGCGGCGGAGTGCTTGAGACCGTTCCCGTAAATCAGAGCGTGAGATACGTAAAGGTTGACGTGAACGGCTCCAACGAGGGCAGCTGGGCTTCCGTGGCCGAGATCAAGGTCTACGGCGAGGCCGCTCCCGTGGGTTACAGGAACCTTGACACCGTACCCAGCGAGTTTATGCTTGCCGTGGCGGGTACTACCAATGTACTCACCGTGACCTCCGACAATTTCACCCTTTCCCTTGGGCCGTCCAGCGGCAACACCAAGTGGACATACAGCGGCAGCTCCATACTCAACCCCACCACCAACTTCTCCCTGGATGTGGCCAACCAGTCTATGGATCCCGGCGGCCAGATCTGCGTATGGGAGAGCAATTACGGCACCAATCAGCAGTGGAGCTTTGAGCGCGACGGCAACGGTTACTATATCAAGAGCGCCATGTCCGGCCTCTACCTGACCGCTTCCGGCAACAATATCCAGCAGAGCTACAGAGACAGCGCAACTAAGTGGGCGGTTACCGACGGCGTTATGGCCGAGGCTTCCGACTCCGCCGCTGGCGGCGACTTGGCTTCCAGCCAGCAGGCCGTTGTAAGCTTTGACATCAACACGGTTCAAGGCGAGTTCGTACTTACCGAGGCTGGCACGGGCTATGCCCTTACCTGCCTGCCTGACGGTTCCATCGTTTTCGCGCCCTATGCCAGCGACAGCTCTCAGGCTTGGTACGCTTCCGACTCCAGCCTTATCAACTCCGGCACCGGCTACCGCATGGACGTACTTGACTCCTCCGGAAGGATCGGTATCCTTATCTACGGCGAGAAGAAGTCCGGAACCGTCAGCCAGAAGTGGGATTTCGAGCTGGAGGACGGCGTATACTGCATAAAGAACCGCAACTCCGGCTGCTATCTGTCTATCCTTGACGGCGTAGCGCAGCAGCGCGGCAGACACTATGCCACAAAATTTGACATCTATCCCACCGGCAATGTTCCCGCCGGTTCCGGCACGGGAGTTGCCAGCGCCGGTTATAAGAATATGGACTCCGTTTCCGGCAACTTCATGATTGCGGTATACGGAACCACCGACGTGCTTTCCGTGGCCAGCGACAACCTCAGCCTCAGCGTCGGCGCGGACAGCGGCCGCGCTATGTGGAGCCTTGACGGGGCCAGTGTGAAGAACAACGCCAGCGGCCTGTACATGGACGTTTCCGATCAGTCCATGGACGAGGGCGGTTCCATCATCGTATGGGAAGGCAACGGCGGCACCAATCAGCAGTGGAGCTTTGAAAAGGACAATGACGGCTACTACATTAAGAGCGCCATGTCCGGCCTGTACCTGGCTTATATCAACGGCAGCGTTCAGCAGGTTTCCAAAGCTAACGCCAATAAGTGGGTAGTTACCAACGGCGCCGCTGGAACCACGTCTAATATCCCCGTAGTGACTCCCCAGGGCGGCTCCAACGGCTACAAGAACCTTGACACGATCACCGGCAGCTTCATGCTTGCCGTTGACGGCACAAAGAATGTGCTTTCCGTAGGCAGCGATAACTTCAGCCTCAGCGTTGGCGCGGACACCGGCCGCGCTATGTGGAGCCTTGACGGGGCTGGCGTAAAGAATAACGCCAGCGGCCTGTTCATGGATGTTTCCGACCAGTCCATGGACGACGGCGGAGCCATCATCGTATGGGAAGGCAACGGCGGCACCAACCAACAGTGGAGCTTTGAGAAGGACGGAAACGGCTACTATGTAAAGAGCGTTATGTCCGGCCTGTACCTGTCCGTCGTAGGCAGCGACGTTCAGCAGAAGAACAGAGCCAGCGCCACCAAGTGGGTAGTCACCGACGGCAGCGCCGCATCCAGCGCCTTGAATATCCCCGTAGTGACTCCCCAGGGCGGCTCCAACGGCTACAGGAACCTTGACACTATCACCGGCAGCTTCATGCTTGCCGTTGACGGCACGAAGAACGTGCTTTCCGTAGGCAGCGATAACTTCAGCCTCAGCGTCGGCGCGGACACCGGCCGCGCTATGTGGAGCCTTGACGGGGC